>JBDTAJ010000035.1:0-9821 GCA_039924705.1 Rhodanobacteraceae bacterium | reverse complement strand
AAGCTTGTGAATTAAGCAAGAACCGGCAAGCAAGCCGGCAACAACTGATCGATCCGCTCGCATCACTACTGCGTGATCGATGTTGCAACCCGCAGCGCGTGAAACGAAGGATTGATCAGACGTTCCTTAGGGGATGGTCTGGGAAGTTTGGTCTTTAGATAGATCGATACCTGCTCCACAGCGCTGCCAATTTGCATCGTGAGCGCATTGGGGGCTCCCTCCATTCCGTCGGGATTGATTGTGTTGCCTGCATCAAAGACTTTCGCTCCTATGTCAGCGCCAAACTTCTGGTTGTTTGCAAAGTGCGAGCCATAGTCCTTCTTGTCGGATACATATGCGGCCATCGCGACCTGAAGGCTACTGGCGAGCCGGAGTAATTCGTCGAGTTTGGGGACTATCTCTGGACCCCACAGTGCCTCTGCCTCGTTGCGCAGAGATTGAATTTCAATGGCGCAGCCCTGCGCAGGTAGGAAGCGTTCGTTGAATAGGTGAGCATAGGCATCCGCTTGTGACTTCTTATCGGGGGGGTCATAACCTTCGGGAAACTCGTACGCCATGATGAAGGCTCGACGTGCATTCGCCAGCAGATCTCATAGCCGAAAGACTGCTTTTCCAGTCCGTCGTGCGAGGTCAAAATCCGCTTTGCCAGATTCTTCTGCCGTCCACTTGCTGATTCCCCTATAAGCCACGAACGCCGTAAACACAGCTGCGCAGGACACGACGAGGTCCTTGATAAAGCTCATTGTGCGCGGCCAGTCGATCTCGCATGTGATGCCTTCCATCTTTGGATTACCCCAGATTGACGCATTCGCCAAAGTCTACAGACATGCGCGATAGGCCGTTACTGCTAGAAGCGGATCCATCCTGTCCGCATTGGGTCGAAAGCGTGCCTTCTAATGCGCTAATACGCAAACTCGCGGAACACCGGATCGACGCTGCCATGCCATGGCCCGTGGAAAAGTTCCAGCTTGCGTTCGGCGGGCGTCTGGTTGGCTTGCGCGAATTCGATCAGCGGCTGCAGGAACATGGCTTCGTCCGATCCGTTGATGTTGAGCCGCGCGCGGCGCTGCAAGCCATTGCCGGCGATCTCCAGCGCGCGTAGCGCAAGATCGCGCAGCGTGCCGCCACGGAATGGAAGTTTCAGCGCGTGTTTCGGCACGCCGTCGCGCAGCGCGTGGCGTTCGGCCATCGTGAAATTCTTGACCAGATCCCACGCGGCATCCAGCGCGGTCTGGTCGTAGAGCAGCCCGACCCAGAACGCCGGCAGCGCGCACAGGCGGTTCCACGGGCCGCCGTCGGCGCCACGCATCTCCAGATATTTTTTCAGGCGCACTTCCGGGAACGCGGTGGTCATGTGATCCGACCAGTCGCGCAGCGTGGGCTTCTCGCCGGGCAGCGCAGGTAATTTCCCGGCCAGAAAATCGCGGAAGGATTGTCCCGCGCAATCGATGTATTCGCCGCGGCGATAGACGAAATACATCGGCACGTCGAGCAGGTAATCGGTGTAGCGCTCGAAACCGAAGCCGTCGGCGAACACAAAATCGAGCATGCCGGTGCGGTCCGGATCGGTGTCGGTCCAGATATGCGAGCGGTAAGAGAGGTAACCGTTCGGCTTGCCTTCGGTGAACGGCGAATCGGCGAACAGCGCGGTGGCGATCGGCTGCAACGCCAACGAGACGCGGAACTTCTTCACCATGTCGGGCTCGTCGGCGAAGTCGAGATTCACCTGCACCGTGCAGGTACGCTTCATCATGTCCAGCCCGAGCGAACCGACCAGCGGCATGTAGCGACGCATTATCACGTAGCGGCCTTTCGGCATCCACGGCATTTCCTCGCGTGTCCACTTGGGCTGGAAGCCCATGCCGAGGATGCCGAGTCCCAGTTTTTCCGCGACGCCGCGCACGTCCTCAAGATGCTCGTGCACCTCGCAGCAAGTCTCGTGGATGTTCTCGACCTGCGCGCCGGAAAGTTCCAGTTGGCCGGCGGGTTCCAGCGTTACCGAAGCCAAGCCGCGCGCCAACGCGATCGGCAAGTCGTGCTCGCGCACCAGCTCCCAACCGCAATGCGCCATGCCTTCCAGCAGCGCGCGGATGCCGCGTTCGCCTTCGTATTCCGGCGCGCGCAGATCGTCGGTGCGGAACACGAACTTCTCGTGCTCGGTGCCGATGCGCCATTGCTCGGCGGGACGGCCGCCGGACGCAAGATAATCGACCAGTTGCGCGCGGTGTTCGATCGGCGTTTTCTCGACGTGGCTGGGACCGGACACAGACGTTTCCTTGCGGACGATCGTCGCAGAATGGGGCCGCGCGGCGTGGTTTGCAACGCGCTCAGTCGCGCGACACTTGCAGCAGAGCCGCTGCGGCCACCCGCGCATCCGCAACGCCGGTTCCGGCCGTCGCCGAAAACAGGATCGTGCGCGCGGGCCATGCCGCATCCGCGATCTCGCGTTCCACCGTGCGTTGTGTCGTTGCGGCCTGCGCGCGCGCAATCTTGTCCGCCTTGCTCAATAACACTACGCACGGCAATTGGATTGCCGCGCAGAAGCCGAGCATCTGCTCGTCGAATTCCTTCAATGCGTGGCGGATATCGGAAATCAGCACCAGCCCGCACAAGGATTGGCGCGTGCGCAGATAAGCGTCGATGGTTTCGCGCCAGTGTTCGCGCATGGCCACCGGCACCTTGGCGTAACCGTAACCCGGTAGGTCGATCAGACGCCGGCCATCGGGCAGGTTGAACACCACTAGCTGTTGTGTGCGGCCCGGCGTTTTCGACGTGCGCGCCAGGCGGCCATGCCCGACCAGCGCATTCAAGGCGCTGGATTTGCCAGCGTTGGAACGGCCGGCGAAGGCGATCTCGGCGCCGGCATCGGCCGGCAATTGATCGAGCGTGTGCGCTGCCAGCACGAACGCCGCGCCGCGCAATGGATTCGGAGATTCAGACATTGGGAGCGCTCGCGTTTGACCGCTTTTCCGGGCGCGGCGATAATTATGCGGTTTGCAGCCGCGCAGTATCGCCGGCATTCGTATCAAGCGGGAGAATGATTGTATGGGTATCCGGCAATGGTTTGCCTTGGCCGCCGTGCTCGCCTTCGCCAGCGCGGCTTTCGCGCAGCTTCCCGCCGCGAAGAAACCGGCCCTGCCCGAGCCTGCGATTTCGACCACCGCGAAAGCCTCGGCGAGCAAACCGGCCGCCGCGCCGAATGCCGCCGCCGCGATCGCTTCCGCTCGGGCGACCGCGAGCAGCGCGACTACCGCATCGGCATCGAGCACCACGGCACCCGCTTCCGCTTCCACCGCCGCCGCCGACGCACAATTTGCGGCGCTGGAAAAGATACCGGCCAAGCCCGGCGACGCGAGCGCCGGTCAAGGCAAGGCCGCGGCCTGCGGCGCCTGCCACGGCATGGATGGCAATTCGACGGACGCGCAATATCCGAAACTGGCCGGCCAGAACGAGCAATACATCGTCCGCCAATTGATGAACTTCAAGAGCGGTACGCGCAGCAATGCGATCATGGCCGGCATGGCGGCGCCTCTGGCGCCGCAGGACATGCACGACATTGGCGCGTATTTCGCGACCAAGCAATCGCTACCGGGCGTGGCCGACCAGACGCTCGCGGTCGCCGGCGGCAAGCTGTTCCGCGAGGGCGATCCTTCGCACAATATTCCCGCCTGCATGGCCTGCCATGGTCCGGACGGCCATGGCAATCCTGGCGCGGTGTACGCGCAACTGGCGGGGCAGCACGCCGACTACGTGCAGAAAACATTGCAAGCCTGGCATGACGGCGGGGGTTGGGGCGGCGATCCGCACGCGCAGATCATGCCGGCGATCGCCAAGCGTTTGACCGAGGCCGACATCGCCGCGGTGGCGAGTTACGTCGAAGGGCTGCACACCGCGAAGCCGGGTGAAGCGACCGCCGGACCGGAAGCCCCCGCGCCCGCGACAGCCTCATCGGCGGCAACCCCCGCCGCTGCTTCGACCACCGGGGCGCCGGCCGCCGCATCGACCGCAGCAATGCCTGCACCGGCGTCCACTGGAACGACGCCGGCCAGCGCGGCAACGCATTGAGTCCCGTGTCGGCGTCGATTCAGCGATGCCTGACGACACTTGCGCTTCGCACCTTTGGTCTTGAGGAATCCACGATGTTCAAACGCCTGCTGCTGAGTCTTGTCCTGCTCGCCGTGACCGGCCTCGCCGCCGCGCAAACACCCCCGACCGGGGGCGGCAAATGGGTCGAGGGGAAGAATTATTTCCGGATCGATACCCCGCAGCCGACCTCGACGCCGGGCAAGATCGAAGTGGTCGAGGTGTTATCCTACGCCTGTCCGGTGTGCTGGCGTTTCCTGCCATACGCGAACAAGATCGCCAAGATGTTGCCCGCGGATGCGCAAATCGTCTACATGCCCGCCTCGTTCATTCCACAGGAAGACTGGCCGCTTTTCCAGCGCGCGTACTACACCGCGAAAGCCCTGGGCGTGGAAGAGAAAACCCATGACGCGATGTTCAAGGCGATCCATCAGACCGGTGAGCTGGCGGTCGCGGATCCTGCCACCGGGCGCCTCAAGAGTCCGCTGCCAGATCTCAACGACGTCGCCAAGTTCTACGCCAAGTACGGCATCAAGCCGGCCGATTTCATCGCCACCGCCAATTCGTTCGCGGTCAACACCAAGATGAAACGCGCCGACGCGCTGGTGAAAGCCTACGGCGTGGAAGGCACGCCAACCATGGTCGTCGACGGCAAGTGGCGCTATGACGTCGGTTCCGCCGGCGGCGTTGACCAAGTGGTCGAATTGACCAAGTATCTGGTCGACCTCGATCGCACGGCCGGTGCGGCCAAGCCGTGATGCGGAGGCCACCAATGTCGCGTCTGATCCTGCTCGCCGCGGGCTTGTCGTTGACCGCGGCATGCTCGGCCGGCAATGACGCCGGCAAGAATTCCGCGAGCCCCGCGCCGGCGGCAATGCCAGGCGCGCAGACGCCGTCGAACAAAACCGCATCGGCAAAAACCACCGGCTTCACCGAAGGCAAGCAGTACGTGCGCATCGCGACGTCGAATCCCCCGGCGGCGAACGGCCCGGTGGTGCTGGTCGAGGTGTTCTCCTACGCCTGTCCGCATTGCGCGGAGTTCGCGCCTGACTTCGACAAATTGCGCGCGCAGTTACCCAAGGATTTGCAAATTCGTTATATGCCGGCGGTGTTCGACCAGACGTGGGAGCCCTATGCGCGTGCGTTCTATGCGGCCAAGCAACTCGGCGTGCTGGCGCAGACCCACGACGCGCTGTTCCAGGCGATGTTGCAACATTACCCGCTGAACTCGCTGGACGATCTTGCCGATTTCTACGCGAGCCACGGCGTCGATCGGCAGAAATTCCTGGATGCGGCGAACTCGCCGCAAACCACCGCGCAACTTGCCGCCGATCAGCAGATCGAACAGGGCTGGGGCATCGACGCCACGCCGATGCTCGTCGTCGGTCACGCGCAATCCACCGCGACGGATGCGCCGATTGCGGCGGATTATCGCAGCGGCGATGTCGCCAGTTACGGCGAACTCGCGCGGCTCGGTGGCTGGCTGGTGAAGCAGGAAGAGTCGCAAGCGCACGGGAAGTGAACGCGGGACGCGGGTTTCCCGGGTCAGCGGCACGATAACTGCTAGGCTTGTGCGGTCATGAATGCCCTGTCCGCGTCTGTCGACGCCTCCACCACGCTGCGCCTGTTGAGCTGCAACATTCTCGCCGGCGCCAGCGTCGGCCGTTACCACGAATACATCACCCGCAGTTGGGGCGCGGTGCTGCCGGGCAAGTACAAACGCAGCAACCTTGACCGGCTCGCACGCGAAATCGCGCAATTCGACGTGATCGGCCTGCAGGAAGCCGACGCCGGCAGCATGCGTTCCGGTTTTCTCAACCAGACGCAATATCTGGCCGAAGCGTCGGGCCTGCCGTATTGGAGCCACCAGCCCAACCGGCGCGTTTCGCACGTCGCGCATTCCGCGAATGGCTTGATCAGCCGCGCCGAACCGAGCGAGGTGCTGGATTACCCATTGCCCGGGCGCATGGGCGGGCGCGGGGTGCTGCTGGCGCGTTACGGCACCGGCCGCGATGCGCTGCTGGTCGCGATCGCGCACCTGTCACTGGGGCCACAGGCGCGCGCGCGGCAGTTGGCTTTCATCGCTGAACTCTTGGACGGCCATTCGCACGCGGTGCTGATGGGCGATCTCAATTGCGACCCTGGAAGCGCGGAGCTGCGCATGCTGCTCGCTAGTACTGCGCTGACCGCGCCGCACACGCCCCCGCCGACCTTCCCGAGCTGGCGTCCGCAACGCGCGATCGATCACATCCTGGTGTCCGACGGCATCGTGGTCGAACGCCTGTGGACATTGCCGGATGCGTTCTCCGACCATCTGCCGCTGGCCGCGCAGATTCGTTTGCCGGCCGCGTCACGCGCGTCCGCCTGATGAAGTATGCATCGAGGCCTTTGCTGTGTAGGGATGCACCGCACGCGGATCAAGCACTCGCTTGTCCTTTGTGCCTGATCCGGCGAAGCCGAGTTCGAGCGTGTACCGAACTCGGCTTGCTCTGACAAATCCAGGACGGCTTTGTTCAGGGCATTGAATATGTCCGCGCGCTGAACCTACAGGTCAACGATTTTTCGTGGTGCCGCGTTGTCTCGGACACAAGGCGGCCATTCGCAAGCCGCCGGCCACGAAGGGGCACCCCATGAAACGCATCCAACGCCGTCTCGCGCTTTTCAGCGCGATCGCATTGGGCCTCGGTTTCGCGGTGGTCGTGCAAGCCCAGACCACCGGTTCCGATACCGAACGCAACGTCGACCAGCAACAACGCATCGAGCAAGGCCTGCAATCAGGTCAGCTCAACAACCATGAAGCCTCCAGGCTCGAACAGGGCGAAGCGCGTATCGACCACACCGAGCAGCACGACCTGCGCAACGGTTCGCTGTCGGCGTCGGAGAAAGCACAGATCCAGCGCGAACAGAATCGCGAAAGCGCTGCGATCTACGGCCAGAAACACGACGCGCAAAAGGGTAATCCCAACTCGGCCCGCTCGGACTTGATGCAGGCCAACGTGCAACGCGACGTCAACCAAGAGCAACGCATCCACGAGGGCGTCCATAACGATTCGCTGACCAACCGCGAAGTCGGCCATCTGCAGGGTCGCGAAGCGCACAGCGATCATCTGGATGCGCGCGACGGCCGCAACGGTTACATCAGCCCGCGCGAGGAATATCGCACCCAGCGCACCGACAACCGCGACAGCCGCGCGATCCACCGGCAGAAGCACGACCGCCAACGTCGGCACTGATCGGACTGATCGACGTTTGGAACGATCGACATCATACTGAAAAAGAGAAGGGCCGCTTGTGCGGCCCTTCTGCTTTTCCGTTGCACTGTCACACCCGATCAAAACTTCAGATTGGCCTCGACGTACCAGAAGCGACCCGGTAAATCGTAGTTCGATGCATCGTAGCCGTTGAGCGAACATGACACGCAAACCGGTGGATCCTTGTCGAACAGATTGTTGACGCCGCCGGAGACCGTGAGGTTCAAAGCCGTGGGCACCTTCCACGACACGCGGACATCGTGATAGGTCGTGGCGCCCAAGTGATGCGTGCCGTCCGGGAATTGCGCACTCGTATTGTTGTTGTTGCAGATCGGGAACCCGGCCGCGGCGGCGCAATCCTCGGTCAGCGCGGAGACATAACGCAACGCATAGGAGGCACTCCAATTTCTCAGCGCCCATGTCGCGCGCAATGTCGAGCGCACGCGCGGAATCCCGCTGTCGGTGACTTCCACACCGGGCCGCTGCGGTTCGGCTAGACCGGTCGTTGTATCAACCGCGCTGTACTTGTCGGTGTAGGTGCTCTGCCAACTCGCGCCCAAGGTGCCCCACGCCGTTGCGGGGCCGAGCCAGGTCACCCCGAAATCGAAGCCGCTGGTTTCGACGCGGCCGAGATTCCCCAGCGTATCGTTGAGGAACGCGATATAGCCTGCTCCGTTGCGCGATTGCAGACTGCAGAACGCCGGATCCAGCGTCTGCGCGCAACGGTCGAGCAAGGTCTGCGCGTCCTTGGCCTGGATCGCATCCCTGACCGTGATCCGGTAATACGTGAGTTCGAAATCGAGCTTGCGCGACCACGCCGTGTTTTCGGCCCAGGAGGGGCTGTACACGCCGCCCAGCGTCGTGTTCCTCGATTTTTCCGGTTGTAGTGCCGAGTTGCCGCCGGTGAGCACCGATATCTGCGAGTTGGATTGTTCGAATGTGGCGGGATTGGGCACGCCCAGCGCCATGCAGTTTGCGCCCAACTGGCCCGTTGCGCCATTGCATGGATCCTGCAACGTTGCATCGAATCGCGAGAACGTGCCGAACAATTCGCCGATCGACGGCGCGCGGAAGCCTTGCGCATAGGTACCGCGGAAGGTCAGGTCGTTGTTCAACTGCCAGCGGAAGCCGAGCTTGCTGTTGGTGGTGGAGCCGAAGGTCGAATAATTCGAATAGCGCGAGGCCAGGCTCAGGTCCAGGTGCTTGGCGAGCGCCACATCGGCGAGCAGCGGCGCGTTCAATTCGACGTAAAACTCGTTGACGTTGTAACTGCCGGAAGTCGGCTTGGACGGCACGCCGTTGGATTCGCCCGCGACGATGACTGCATCCGGCTGATAGTTGCCGGACAGGTTCCGGTATTCATAGCCAGTGGCGAAAGCGAGCGGTCCGGCCGGCAACTTGAAGAGGTCACCGGAAATGTTCGCGGTGAACACGCCCAGCGCCTGATGGCTGGTGTCGTGCTCGTGGAAAAGGATGTAGTTCAACATATCCGGCGTGAGCGTGCCGGGGCCGCCGAAGAGATTGATCGGCACGCAACTGGGATCCGCCTGGCACACCGATAACGGTCCCACACCTTCCTGGATATGCGCGATGTTGTAGGTGCCGGTGACGTCCTGGGTGGCGTCGTTGTCGGCGCGCACCACATTCACGTCCCAATCGAAATCGCGGTCGCGGGTCGAGAACGAACCCGTCAATCCGGTCGCGAAATAACGGGTATTCACATCTTGGCTGAAGATGCGCGGACCGCCTTCGATCGGGCGGCGGCCCAGGCCGAAATCAGGGCTGCTGGCGTCGAGCGTGAACCCGAATGGATTGTAGGGATTGGTCTTGTCCACGCTCACGTTGTAACAACGGTCGATCAGGAAGCAGAAGGCCTGTCCGAGAAAGATCGGTTCGGGCGCTGCCTGATTGACAGACTTGCGCGTGTTGTAGAGACCCTTGACATACCAATCGATGTTGTCGGTGAGCTTGTAGTCGAACTGCGCGAAGAAACCCGTGCGCTCCTGCGGCGTCAGCAGCAGGTTGTAAGGCGCGAAATTGAAGCGGTCTGCCGTGGTGAAGTGGTGATAGCCGCTTGGGAATGGCTGCACGCCGCCCGCGGGCGCCACGCCATTGGCGGTGATGCTGCAGAAACCGCCGGGACACAAGCCGCCGAAATCGGTGCCCCCGGGTGTATCGAACAAGACCCGCGTGGTCGGCGTCGCCGAACTGCAATTGGCCAAGCCGGTACCGGGCACGCATTCGTTGCCCGCCTGCCCGAAATCGGCGGAGCTGATCGCGTTCTGCTTGAAGTGGCTGACGTCGACGAAGAAGCTGTAGCGATCGGCCTTGGCGCCGAACGATACGTCACCGGAATAGGTCTTGCCGTCGCCGACGGAATGATCGCCGTAGTAGAGATGCAACGCCGCGCCGTGCTGCGACTTCTTGGTGATGATGTTGACCACGCCGGCGATCGCGTCGGAACCGTACAGCGCGGACGCGCCGTCG
>JBDTAJ010000034.1:0-8833 GCA_039924705.1 Rhodanobacteraceae bacterium | reverse complement strand
TTCGTGTTGTCTCGACTGCCCTGCGATGCTCGCCGAACGGCGGCCGCGCCGAACTCGCACATCCTTGTGCTCAGACAATCGTCGCTTGCTCCGCCGTTCGGCTGTGCTCCTCGGCGTCATGCACGGCGCTGGAAGCTCGCTCGCTGACGGCCATCCTTGGCCTGCGTACAGGCAATTTGTTGCTCTGCGGGCCAGCACACAAGCACCAGCGCCCACACTGTTATCATGCGCGCGGCTTTGTGTAGTCGCGAGGGAACTCAAGTGTTCGAGATCATCAAGGCCGGTGGTTGGGGCATGGTGCCCATCCTGCTCTGCTCGGCGGTCGCTCTGGCGATCGTGCTGGAGCGGTTCTGGACCTTGCGCCGCGGGGCCGTGTTGCCGCCGGGCCTGGGCGAGCAGGTCCGCGGCTGGGCGCGCACGCGCCAGCTCGATCCTGCGCATATCGAGGCGCTGCGCGAGAACTCGCCGTTGGGGGAATTGCTGGCCGGTGCGCTGGACGTGCGCCATCGCTCGCGCGAAATCATCAAGGAACGCATCGAGGACACCGGCCGCCACGTCGTGCATCGGCTGGAACGTTATCTCAATACGCTCGGCACCATCGCGCTGATCGGCCCGCTGCTCGGGTTGCTCGGCACCGTGTTTGGTTTGATCCGGATGTTCCTGACGGTGATGGTCAGTGGTGTTGGTGATCCGATGAAGATGGCTGGCGGCATCGGCGAGGCGTTGGTATGCACCGCGTCCGGTTTGGTGGTGGCGATCCCGGCTTACGTGTTGCATCGCTATTTCCGTTCGCGCGTGGCCGGTTACGTGGTGGCGATGGAAAAGCAGGCGACTGCGTTGCTGGACGAGCTTTCCGCGCAAACCATCGAGCCGCATGCGCCGGCCGCCGCACCCATGCCGAAGCCGGCGGCGCCGCGTCCGACCGCGCGCGCGACGACACGCTAGGTAGGTCCTGAATGCGCATCGGTCGCCGCCGCGAGGACGAGTTCGAGATCAACGTGGTCTCGTTGATCGACGTGTTGCTGACGTTGCTGATGTTCTTCGTGCTGACCACGACGTTCGTGCAACAGGGCCACATGAAGGTCACGTTGCCGCAGGCCAGCGACCAGCCACAACCCGTCGACCGCAATGCGCTAGTGCTGGTGATCGATCGCGCCGGACATTTCTATGTCGGCAACAATCAGGTGCTCGGCAGTGACGAGGATGCGCTGAAGAAGGCAATCCATTCGATCGCGGGCGACGATCACGATCGCCCCGTGTTGCTGCGCGCCGATGGCATGACCCCGCACCAATCCGTGGTGACGGCGATGGACGCGCTGGGCCAACTCGGCTTTTCGCATCTGTCCATCGCCACCACGCCGCAAAGCGATACGTCCGCGCAGTGAGCGAACCCACGATCGAAGTTTCGTCCTGGACGACTTATCGGCGTCTGCTCGGCTATCTGCGGTCGTACAAGTGGGTCGCGGGCCTGGCGCTGCTCGGCATGATCGTCGATGCGGGGGCGGTGTCGTTGTTCGCGCGCGTGGTCAAGCCGATGCTGGATAGCCTGTTCGTGGTGCGCGACCCGACGATGATCTTCTGGATGCCGTTCATCATCGTCGCGATCTTCGTGGTGCGCAGCTTCGCCACCTATGTCGAAGATTACGGCACCGCCTATATCGGCCGCGGGGTCGTGCAGCGCATCCGTCATCAGGTCTTCCAGCATTATCTGCGGTTGTCCACCGACTTTTTCGACGGCGAATCCTCCGGCCAGCAGATCGCGCGCATCACCTACACCTCGGAACAAGTCGCCTCGGCCTGCACCGACGCGCTCAAGGTCGCGGTGGTCGATACCCTCACCGTGGTCGGCATGATCATAGTGATGCTGCTGGCGAGCGCTCGGCTCACGTTGGTATTGCTGCTGATGGTGCCGACGGTGGCGCTGCTGGTACGCGCGGTCAGCCGCCGCTACCGGCGCATCAGCCTTGGGATACAGGGTTCGATGGGCTCGGTGACCAGCATCCTCGAGGAAGTGGTCGGCGCGCACCGCGAGGTCAAGGTCTACGGCGGCCAGCGTTACGAAGACACGCGCTTCGAACAGGTCACCGAACGCAATCGCCGGCTGAATCTCAAGGTAGCGGCTACCAATGGCATCGCCACCTCGACGGTGCAACTGGTCGCGGCGCTTGCGCTCGCCTTGATCGTGTATTTCGCGACGCATTTCAAAGGCATGACGCCGGGCACGTTCACCTCCTTGATGCTGGCGATGGGCGCGATCCTGCCGTCCTTGAAACGCCTGACCACCGTGCAGTCCAACCTGCAACGCGGCGTAGCCGCGGCGCAGGACCTGTTCGCGGTGATCGATCTGCCGCCGGAACATGACAGCGGGGATGCGAACGTTCGGCGCGCACACGGCGAAATTGCGTTTCAAAACGTCGTGCTCGATTACGGCAGCGGCCGTGGCCCGGCCCTGAACGGCATCGATCTGCATTGCAGCGCCGGCAAGGTCACCGCGCTGATCGGGCGCTCCGGCAGCGGCAAGAGCAGTCTGGTGAGTTTGTTGCCACGCTTCTACGAACCGACTTCCGGCGCGATCCTGCTGGATGGCAAGCCGCTGTGCGATTATACATTGGAAAATCTGCGCGCGCAGATCGCGTGGGTGGGTCAGAATGTGGTGTTGTTCAACGACACCATCGCGCGCAATATCGCTTACGGCGCGTTGGAAGGCGCCAGTGAGGCGGCGATCGTGGCGGCGGCGGAAGCGGCCAATGCAATGGAGTTCATCGCGCAACTGCCGCAAGGTCTGCACACGCCGGTAGGTGACAGCGGCGGCTTGTTTTCCGGCGGCCAGCGCCAGCGCATCGCCATCGCGCGCGCATTGTTGAAAAATGCGCCGATCCTCATTCTGGACGAAGCCACCAGCGCACTCGATACCGAATCGGAAAGACTGATCCAGGAGGCGTTGACGCGCTTGATGCGCGAACGCACCACGCTGGTGATCGCGCATCGCCTGTCCACCATCGAACACGCCGATCAGATCGTGGTGCTAGACGCTGGCCGGGTGGTCGAGCGGGGCAGCCACGCGGAATTGCTGGGCCGCGGCGGGCATTACGCGGCGCTGCACCGGTTGCAGTTCCACGAGCAAACGCCGGCGCCGAGCCACGCGGCGGCATAATGCATCATGCCGCTCGCGGATTCCCTGCAACGACGCTGGTACGAAAATCGATCGCCGCCGTGGTGGACGGTTCCTGTCTCCCTGCTATATGGCGCCATCGTGCGTGCGCGCCGTGCGTTGCATCGGCGCGGCTGGATGCGCGGCGACCGACTGCCGTTGCCGGTCATCGTGGTCGGCAATCTCACCATGGGCGGCGCCGGCAAGACGCCACTGGTGATCGCGCTGATCGAAGCGCTGCGCGAACGCGGATTCAAACCGAGCGTGGTCAGCCGCGGTTATGGCGGCAGCGCGCGTGCTCTGCGCTTGCTGGATGCGCAGCCCGACCCGAATGAAGTCGGCGACGAACCAGCGCTGATCCGCATCCGCACCGGCGCGCCGGTCGCGGTAGGTTCGGATCGTCCGGCCGCCGCGCGATTGCTTCTGGGTCAAGACATCGATGTGATTCTCGCCGACGACGGCTTGCAGCATTACGCGCTGGCGCGCGATGTCGAAATCTGCGTCATCGATGGCGCGCGCCGCTTTGGCAATGGCCGCCTGCTGCCGGCCGGGCCATTGCGCGAACCCATGCAACGATTGCGCGAAGTGGATTTCAACGTGTGCAATGGTGGCACGCCCGCATCAAACGAAATCCCGATGCGATTGGCGATGGACGACGCGCGCAATCTGCTCGATCCGTCCCGGCGTCGCGTGCTCCCGCGGTTTGCCGGCCAGTGTGTGCACGCGATCGCCGGCATCGGTAACCCGGATCGGTTTTTCGACGCGTTGCGCGTGCTCGGGATCGATCCGATCGCGCATCCATTCGCGGATCATCGTCACTTTGTCCCCGGTGATCTTGATTTCGGCGACGGATTGCCGGTGTTGATGACCGAAAAAGATGCGGTGAAATGCCGCGCCTTCGCCAAAGACAACTGGTGGAGCGTCCCCGTGACGGCCCAATTACCGAGGGCCTTTCTCGACGAGCTTGCCGACAGGCTCGCACCACTGGCAAAGCATTGATCGACGATTATGCGACAGGCGGTTGCTCTTCCGAGTCCCCAGTTCCGCGTCCCGAACCCCGGTCGTTCTTCAACAGCACCGCCAACACCGGCGACGCGATGATCGAGGTCAGCAGCGACATCGCCACGATCACCGCATAGATCCGATCGCCGAATACGCCGGCGGAAAGTCCCAGCGCGGCGACCACCACGCCGACTTCGCCGCGGGGCATCATGCCGACGCCGACGATCAATGCTCCGCGTTGGCCGAGCTTCAACGCACCCAACCAGCCGCCGACAAGTTTGGTCAGCAGCGCGATTCCCGTCGCGGCGAGCAGAAGCCACAATGCGTGCCCATTCGCAAGTTGCGCGAGTTGTACCTTGGCGCCGGTCAGCACGAAGAAGAACGGCGTCAGCAGCGCCAGCAGCGGACGCATCTGTACTTCCAGTTGTTCGCGTTGACGCGTTTCGGAGGCGATCATCCCGGCCAGGAATGCGCCGATGATCGCCGCGAGACCAAAGCGCGTGGCCAGCCACGCAAGCCCCAGGCACATCGCCAGCACCAGCACCAATGGCGACAGGGGATCGGACGGGCGCTCCAGCCAGGCAGAACCGCGGCGCATCGCGCGTGTACCGACCCAGCCGACCGCCAATACGAAGCCGATCGCCTCGCCTAGCACGACCAACAGATTGCCGATCCGTAACTGACCGCCGGCCTGGATCGCCACCACCACGCCGAGCAGCAGCATCGCCAGGATGTCGTCGATCACCGCCGCGCCGAGGATCACGCGGCTCTCGATGCGTTGCAGTGCGCCGAGCTGTTTCAGCACGCGCGCCGTGATACCCGCGGAAGTCGCCACGAATGCGGCGGCGATAAACAGCGAGCGCGGCCAATCCGGGCCGATCGAATGCGCCCACAGCGTTCCACATACGAACGGGATCAACACGCCCAGCACGCCGACCGCGAACGCGCTACCGCCGACGCGTTTCAGATCCTCGACGCGGGTTTCCAGCCCGACCGAGAACAGCAGTAGCACCACGCCGATTTCAGACAGCACTTCCAGCGGTTCGCTGGGCGCGATCCAACCGAGCAGAGAAGGCCCGACCACGCAGCCCGCGACGATTTCGCCGACCACGCCAGGCAAGCGAATCAGCCGCGCGAGTTCGCCTCCGATCTGCGCGGCGACGAAGATCACGAACAGTTCCAGCAGGATCGCGGTGGCGTGGTCCATGTGCTGCCGGATGCTACACGAGGCCCGGGCAGACAGCTTTGCAAGCCGCTCCTACGTCGCGGTCTCCGGCGTATCGACCGGCCGTCTTAACGGGCGATCGTGGCGCAAGCGCGTGAATACGAACGCACCGATCAGCGGCAACACCGCCATCAGCAATACCGAGAAATGGAAGCCGCGGATGTAGGCTTCCGGATCGTGATGGCGACCGCCGAGAAACGCCGCCAACAACAGGGATGCCAACGCGATGCCGAAACTGATCGTGAGGTATTGCACGGCCGAAGTCAGCGACGATGCTTGCGCGGCGCGTTCCGGCGGAAGATCGACAAAGGCCAGCGTGTTCATCGCGGTGTATTGCAGCGACATCGCCAGCCCGTAGCCGAACATCAGCACCGCGACCAGCCAGCCCGGCGTGTTCGCGCGCAACAGCGCGAAGCACGCCAGCAGCAAACCGACCAGCACCGTGTTGACGAACAGCACGCGGCGATAACCGTGGCGTTTCAGCAGACGATCGATCATCAGCTTCATCGCCATCATCGCCAACGCCTGCGGTACCAGCATCAGGCCCGCCGCCGTCGGCGACCAACCGCACCCGATCTGCAGGAACAACACCAAAAGGAACGACATGCCGGCAGTGCCCAGGCGCGTGAACAAGCTGCCGCCCAAGGCGATCGAAAAGCTGCGCACGCGCAGCAGCGAGAGGTCGGCGATCGGATGCTCGGTGTTTCGCCCGTGCCGCCAATAACCGATCGCGCAAACGATACCGACCAACGCGCAGCCTGCGGTTGCGGCGAAAGCACCATTACCCGCCGTTTCCGCGGCGGTCAACAGCAGGCCGCACGCCAGCGCGAACAAGACGAAGCCAAGATAATCGAAAGGCCGCCGCGCACCGCGGAAGTCCGGCATCTCGCGAGTATTCAACCAGAACCCCAGCAACCCGACCGGCACGTTGACCAGGAAGATCCAGCGCCAACTCGCATACTGCGACAGCACACCGCCCAGCAGCGGCCCGAGCACCGGGCCGAGCAAACCTGGGATGCCGACCGTGCTCATCGCCGCCACGAAATCGCGCGGGCCGAACGCGCGTACCAGCACATAACGGCCGACCGGCATCAGCAGCGCGCCGCCCAAGCCCTGCAGCACGCGCGAGGCAATCAATTGCGCGAGGTTCTGCGACAGCCCGCAAGCCAGCGAGCCCAGTGTGAACACGATGATGGATGCCGCGAATACAAGGCGCGTGCCGAAGCGATCCGACAACCATGCGCTGGCGGGTATGCAAACCGCCAGTGTCAACACGTAACTGGTCAACGCGGTTTTGAGATCGATCGGCCGCACGGACAGCGCGTGCGCGATGCTCGGCACCGCCGTGTTGACGATGGTCGAGTCCAGCGTCTGCATGAAGAACGCCGCCGCGACCAGCCACATCAAACCGCGCAGGTTCGATTTGTCGTGGGAGGCCAAGCTGGAAACGGAATCGTGAATTGCTGCGGAGGCGGACGGCGGATCGGGAGGCGCGGACATCGTGCACATTGTAACGATCTATGACCCGACCCGTATGAGCGGACTGCAATGGCTCTAAGGCTTGAAGTGGTGCACGTAGCCCACCTGAAAGCCGCCCGGCAGCCAGCCCAGGATCAGCGGCGAATCGCGGTGCGCGGCCCAGATACCGGCGCCGGTCCCGATGCCCCATCCGACCAAAACATCGCTCTGCCAATGTCCGCGTGCTTTTACCCGCGCGATCGAGTCATATAACGGCAGCAATTCCAGCGCGTACACCGCGGGATGGTCGCGGCCGTATTCGACCACGAATGGCGTGACCGCGCCGGATATCGCCGCGACTTCGCCACTGGGGGAACTCTGATTACCCGAGCCTTTGAAGAACCGATTGGGATCGTCCGTCTGCGAGGGTCGTTCGCGCTGGAAGATCCACTTGCCGCCCTGCGCGATCGCGGCCGAGACCGCCATCGAATCCAGCGAACGCCAGAACGTATCGCCCAGTTTGTCCTGATCGCCGAGCGCGAGCGAGCCGCCGACCACCGTCACGATGGTGGCATCCATCAGGATTTTCTGGTTGTTGCGCGCCCAGATACCGCTGTCGTCGACCGCGATGCGATGTCGATCCCGAATGGTCCGCCCCCAGCCTGCGCCGCCCGGGGAGGGAGACCGACGCAGGCGAGGGCGAGGGTGAGTAAAACAAACAGCCGGCGCACGAGGGTTGCTCCCGACACTGCTCTCTAACGGCCTTGGGTACCGTTATCTCACCTATGTCCGAGTCTCCGCCCGTGACCTTTCGGCTGGCTTTCGTGGTCAGCACACCGATGCGCAGGGCACGCTTGTGGCGCAGACCGATCCGGCGGGCAGGGTGGATCAGACCAGCCAACACGATCCCTACAGCTTGCCCAAAACCTCTACTTTCAAGTGACTCGAAAAAACGAGGACACTACAGCCGACCTCTCCGATCAACGCCTCAATGCTCGTATCCAGCGCCTTGGCCAGCAGCGGCAGCGCGGACACGGAATGCGCCGGCGTCCGCTGCTGCGAGGTTTAGCAAGCCGCTAAACTGTCCGACATGAGCAAGAGCGCAAACCCGTCCGCCCGCGCCGCGCAATTGCGCGTGGGCATAGAGGACGCCAATCACCGTTATCACGTGCTCGACGATCCGACGATTCCGGATGCCGAGTACGACGCGTTGCTGCGCGAATTGGAAGCGCTGGAACATGCGCATCCCGAACTCGCGACGCCGGATTCGCCGATCCGGCGCGTCGGTGCGCGCGCCAGCGGAGGTTTCGCGCAAGTGCGCCATGCGCTGCCGGTGCTTTCGCTCGGAAATGCTTTCAGCGACGAGGAAGTTGCCGCCTTCGTGCGGCGTATCGCGCAGACGTTGGGCACGGATGAGCTGACATTTTCCGTTGAGCCCAAGCTCGACGGCCTTGCGATCAGCCTGCGCTACGAGAATGGCGCGTTCGTGCAAGGCGCCACCCGCGGCGACGGTGAGATTGGAGAGGACGTCACCGCCAATCTACGCACGATCAAAGCCATCCCGCTCAAACTGCGCGGCAAAGGTTTCCCGGAAGTGCTGGAAGTGCGCGGTGAGGTCTACATGCCGCGTGTCGCCTTCGAGACATTCAATGCGCGCGCTCGTGAACGCAGCGAACGCACCTTGGCCAACCCGCGCAACGGCGCGGCGGGTTCGCTGCGGCAACTCGATCCCGCCGTCACGGCATCGCGCCCGCTGGCGTTTTACGCCTACGCGGTCGGAGAAGTAAAAAGCGGCAAATTGCCGGACACGCATTCGGCAACGTTGACGAAATTGCGCGGGTGGGGATTGCCGGTGTCTCCCCAGATCGAGGTCGCGGACAATCTCGAAGGGCTGCTCGATTACTACCGCCGCATCGGCGAACGGCGCGACAAGCTGCCCTACGACATCGACGGCGTGGTTTACAAGCTGGATCGCTACGACCGACAGAACGAGATGG
>JBDTAJ010000033.1:0-4415 GCA_039924705.1 Rhodanobacteraceae bacterium | reverse complement strand
TGTTGCGCGCGAATTGAAATCGATTGCAAGCCGTCTGAAAGTTCGTTCAAGTGTTGGCGATATCCGATCGTGCTCTGTACATTGTGCGGCATGATCGCCGCGCTCACGTCCTTCCTTCGCCGCCGCTACCAACAATGGAAGATCGATACGCTGAGCCAGAGCGACTTCCGGCCCAACGTCGGCATCCTCAAGATGTCCTTCATGGCGGTGTTCATCGGCGTCGCCGGCGCGCTGGTGGCGTGGGTGCTGTATCACATGATCGGGCTGGTCACCCACCTTGCCTTCGCCGGGCGGTGGTCGTTCGATTTCGTCGCGCCGTCGCTGTTCGGCGCGCCGGCCTGGGTGATCGTGGTGGCGCCTATCGTCGGGGGTTTGATCATCGGGTTGATGGCGCGTTTCGGCACCGATCGCATCCGCGGCCACGGTATTCCGGAGGCGCTGGAAGCGATCTTGTTCCGGCAGAGCAAGATGATGTTGAAAGTGGCGATCCTGAAACCGCTGTCGGCGGCGGTCGCGATCGGCACCGGCGGCCCGTTCGGCGCGGAGGGCCCGATCATCATGACCGGTGGCGCGGTCGGTTCGCTGTTCGGGCAATTGTTTTATCTCACCTCGATGGAGCGGCGCACCTTGCTGGTCGCCGGCGCCTGCGCGGGCATGGCCGCGACCTTCGGTACGCCCATCGCAGCGACCTTGGTCGCGGTGGAGTTGCTGCTGTTCGAGTTGCGCCCGCGCAGCACCATCCCGGTGGCGATCGCGTGTTTCGTCGCGGCCGCGCTGCGGCCGGTGCTGCTGGGGCCGGGACCGTTGTTTCCGCTGCCGATGCAGTTCCACGTGGGCACGGCGGACCTTGGCATGGCCGCGGTGTGCGGTCTGCTTGCCGGTGTCTTTGCCACCATCCTCACCGCGGCGATCTACCGATGCGAGGACGCTTTCCACAAATTGCCCATCCACTGGATGTGGTGGCCGGCGATCGGCGCGCTGGCGGTCGGCATCGGCGGCTTGATCGAACCGCAGGCACTGGGCGTGGGCTACAACGTGATCGACCAGCTGTTGACCGGGAAGCTGGCCGGTATGGCGATCCTGATTTTCATGGTCGTGAAATCGCTGATGTGGATCATCTATCTGGGCTCCGGCACCTCGGGCGGCGTGCTGGCGCCGTTGCTGGCGCTGGGCGCGGGCTTGGGCGG
Source organism: Rhodanobacteraceae bacterium (assembly GCA_039924705.1). Classification (GTDB taxonomy): domain Bacteria; phylum Pseudomonadota; class Gammaproteobacteria; order Xanthomonadales; family Rhodanobacteraceae; genus 66-474. Next base: position 3,228 of record JBDTAJ010000033.1, on the reverse strand, counting down.
ATTGGAATCGATGGTGTTTCCCGGGCCCGATCCGCTGCTATGGCCGCTGTTGGGCATGGGCGCGATGCTGGCCGGCGTGATGCGCATGCCGTTCACAGCGATCCTGTTCGCGCTGGAACTCACCCACAACGCCAGCGCGTTGCCGGCGCTGCTGGTGGCGTGCATCGTGGCCTATGGCGCCAGCGTGTTCCTGATGAAACGCTCGATTCTGACCGAGAAAATCGCGCGCCGCGGCTTCCAGATCTTCCGTGAGTATTCGGTCAATCGCCTGGAACTCACGCCGGTCAAGGACGTGATGAGCACGCAAATGGCGACGATTCCCGGCGGGATCAGCGTGCGCGAAGCCGCTGAGCGTTACTTCGGCCTGGATCAAAAATATCGCGCGTATCCGGTGATCGCCGAAAACGGCGCGCTGCTCGATGTGCTGAGCCGTCAGGATCTGCTGCGCTTGCGTTCGGAAGGCGTGGACGAGGACGCATCGCTGGCCCAGGTGCTGCACCAGGAACCGGTGGTGGCTTTCCCCGACGAAAGCTGCCAGAGCGTGGCGATCCGCGCGGCGGTGGAAAAGCTCGACCGCATCCCGGTGGTGCATGCCGGCCAGCGCACGCTGCTCGGCATGGTCACCCGCTACGACCTGCTAAAGCCTTACACGCATTATCACGACGAGGAGAAAGTGCGCGAGCGATCGTTCCGAAGCAACGGGCGGGCATGAAGACAGCGGCTGCGAATTATGCAGTCGTTCAAGGCGCCGCCATCAACCCTGATCCAATGTGCTGCGGGTCAACATGCCGCGCGCCAGCATGGCCTCGCGGCGCGGACGTAGCAACAGATGCCAGCGACGGCCGCCGAGCTGTCGCCACAACACGGCCGCGCGCACCGCTGCCAGCAGCAATGCGCGGATGCGTCGCACCTGCGCGGGCTGATGCAGGTACAACGGATTGCCGATCACCATCACGCGTGGGCGCAGCGTGGAAAGATTCTCTGCGTACAGATCAGCGACGCGCGTCAACACAGTCGGGTGCACGGGACCGAAATGGTCGATCTGCCGGCGGATGCTCTGCAGGCCTTGATCGAGCCGCGCGAGCACCGCGGGACGGCGCGACAGCGAGCGTTCCAGACGCAACACGGAGAACACGATGCGCAACAACGCGGAGTCGCGCTTCTCGCCATCGATCTGCGCGATCAGCGCGTGCAGGCCCAGCCGCATGTGGCCAATGCCGCCATAGACTTCGGCCGCGCTGTCGCTTTCGATCTTGAACACGCTGGCGATGCAGGTCTCGAACGCGGCCGGTTCGCAGTCGCCGCTGCCGGCTAGCTCGCGCACCAGCGCGGCGGCCTGGAAAAGCCCGGCCAAGGCGATGACGCGCGCTTCGTTCACGGCGACTCCGATGGTGGGTTCAGGCCGCCGAACGGCGCGTCGCTGGCGGCAATGACACCGCCGCCCAGGCATTCGTCTTCGCGATAGAAAACTACCGATTGGCCTGGCGCCACGGCGCGCTGTAGCGAGTCGAAAATTACTTCAATACTGTCATTTAAATATCTGATTTCACAGACTTGTTTAGGCTGGCGATAACGGACCATTGCGGTAAAACGAATGGATAACGGAGGCGGCGTCCCCGCAATCCAGTTGACCTCGCACACGCGTAGACGCTGTGACATCAGCCAGCGGTTTTGTGCACCTTGCGCCACGTAGACGATATTCGCACGCACGTCCTTGCCGGCCACGTACCACGGTTCGCCGCCCGCACCGGCGCGTCCGCCGATGCGCAACCCGGTGCGCTGGCCGGGTGTGTAATACATCGCGCCGTGGTGTTCGCCAAGTGACTCGCCTTCCGGCGTGCGCAATTCGCCCGGTTGCGCCGGCAAATACTTCGAGAGGAACGCGCGGAAATCGCGCTCGCCGATAAAACAGATGCCCGTCGAATCCTTCTTCGCGTGTACGGGAAGCCCCGCCTCACGCGCCAGTTCACGCACACGATCCTTGCGCAGATCCCCGAGCGGGAACAGTGCGGAGGCAAGTTGCGCCTGTTCCAGCGCATGCAGGAAGTAGGTTTGATCTTTCGTGGTGTCGGCCGCGTTCCGTAACTTCCATCGTCCGTCTGCGTATTCGCTGTGCGCGTAATGGCCGGTGGCGATTTTGTCGGCCCCCAAGCTTCGTGCGGCATCCAGAAACGTGCGGAACTTGATCTCGCGGTTGCACAGCACGTCAGGATTCGGCGTGCGGCCGGCGCGATATTCGTCCAGAAAATGCGCGAATACCCGCTCGCGATATTCCTGCGCGAAGTTGCGAGCATGGAAGGGAATGCCTAGTTTTGCGCAGACGCCGAGCGCGTCCTTGCGATCCTCGTCGGCGCGGCAGCCGGCGTCCGGCTCATCGTCCTCCCAGTTCTGCATGAACATGCCGCTGACGTCGTGGCCTTGGTGTTGCAGCAGAAGCGCCGCGACCGAAGAATCCACCCCGCCGGACATGCCAACCACGATGCGCACGTCAGAACTCCGCGAGCGGCAGCAGCGAGCGCAGCGCGGTGAGCGGCAGCCGCTGCCCCGCCAGCCAGTCGTCCAGCGTGGTCAACACCAACGGGCTGCGCAGGCGATCGCCCAATGCCGCGATCTGCGTGTAATCCAGCCAATGCGCACGCAGGATGCCCGCATCCAACGGGCGATCCGGATGATGCCGCAGCGGTGTCCCGGCGAACGCGAAGCGCACGATCTGGCTGTCGTGCACCGGACTCAACCATTGCTGCACCCCGATAAACGATTGCAATTCGATTTCCCATCCGGTTTCCTCGAGCGTCTCGCGACGCGCGGCGTCGAGCAGGGTTTCACCGCATTCGAGATGCCCGGCCGGCTGGTTGAACAGCCGCTCGCCGCGGATGGTTTCCTCGACCATCAGGAATCGGTCGTCGTCCGCAACCACGCAGGCCACGGTGACGTGCGGGCGCCAGACATCATCGGTGGTGGTTTCGGAAGGCGGCATAAGACAAACGTCGACAAAGGTCGAAACTACGGCATTGTGCCATTACCGGACTGCGGCGGACTCGACATTGCGCGCTCGCTCGCGGCGTATACTCAAACCAAACCCAACGTAATGGCCATGGCCCCGACCAAAAGACGCATACCCGATACGGAACAGGAACACGGCGTCGCCGTGGAGACGGCGAAGCCGGAAACCGCGCGGCCTCCGCTGTTTCAGGTGGTGCTGGTCAACGACGATTACACGCCGATGGA
>JBDTAJ010000032.1:0-2521 GCA_039924705.1 Rhodanobacteraceae bacterium | reverse complement strand
CGCTGCGAGTTCCTGCACGATTGAGTTGCGGTCTTCCATTGCTTTCCCCTTGCAGAGAGCGGCCGTGAGGCCGCGTCGCGCGCAGCCTAATCCGCCGGTCTGGCGCCGGCAAGCGCGAAAGCGGATGCCGGGGCAACGCGCTAGAATGGCCGTCTGCATCGACTACGCGGAGTTTCCCATGAACGCGCAACCCAACGTTGGCACGCAGCCCACGCAATTCGAGAACCCGATGGGCGTGGACGGCTTCGAGTTCGTCGAGTTCGCTTCGCCCGATCCGCAAGCGTTGCACGCGCTGTTTCGCCGGATGGGCTTCACCCCGGTGGCCAAACACAAATCGAAGAACATCACGCTGTTTCGGCAGGGCGCGTGCAATTTTCTGGTCAACGAGCAGCCGGATTCATTCGCCTCCGATTTCGCTGTGCTACATGGTCCGTGCGCCTGCGGTTTCGCGATCCGCTTCACCCGGCCCGCCGACAAGGTGCGCGCCGCGGCGCTCGGCAACGGTGCGGAGCCGATCGCGCACAAGGAATCCAGCAAAGCGGTGGATGCGCCGACCATCACCGGCATCGGTGGTTGCATGTTGTATCTGGTCGACCGTTACGGCGACAAGGGTTCGTTGTTCGATGAGTACGAATGGTTGCCTGGTGTCGAAAAAAATCTCAAGGGGTTCGGGCTGACCTTTATCGATCACCTGACCCACAACGTGCAGTACGGCAACATGAAACAGTGGGCGAATTATTACGAGCGCCTGTTCAATTTCCGCGAGATCAGATATTTCGACATCAAGGGCGCCAAGACGGGACTCGTTTCCAAGGCGATGACCGCGCCCGACGGCATGGTGCGCATCCCGCTCAATGAATCCGCCGATCCGAAATCGCAGATCAACGAGTATCTGGCCGAATACAAGGGCGAGGGCATCCAGCACATCGCGCTGTTCACCGACACCATCTATGACACCGTCGAAAAGATGCGTGACGCCGGTGTGACATTTCTGGATACGCCCGACACCTATTTCGAGGTGATTGACGCGCGCGTGCCCGAGCACGGCGAAGATGTGCCGAGACTTGCGAAAAACAAGATACTGATCGACGCGGATCAAGAAACGAAAAAACAGTTGTTGCTGCAGATATTCACCCAGAACTGCATCGGCCCGATCTTCTTCGAAATCATCCAGCGCAAGGGCAACGAGGGTTTCGGCGAAGGCAATTTCACCGCGCTGTTCGAGTCGATCGAGCGCGATCAGATGAAGCGTGGGGTGTTGTAGGCGTGCACTTCACGATTCTGGGTGCGATCGAACGTGAGGAAACCATCGCCGAGGGTCGCGGGATTCGCGAATTAAGCCGCTTGGTGAAAGCATACGGCGCCGGAAATTGGCGAAAACGGAAAGGCACACTGAAATTCGCCTGGCGGATGGCTGGATGGGGCGCGCCGAGCTACATTGGTATGAAGCGCATGGCATCGGTCGGCGCGAATTCAAACTGAAACGGCTGTTGGATTAGGATATGAGCGATCAGAGTTTCGTAATCTGCGTTTCCAACGATGGTTATGTCGTCAGCTTGGAGCCGCGCAAAATCTATCGCGTGGTGGCGGATGAAAACACCGCCGTACGCGGAATGCTGCGCGTGATCGACGAATCGGGTGAGGACTATCTTTATCCCGTTTCGATGTTCGCGCCGATCGAGTTGAGCGAAGCGGCGCGCAAGGCGCTACATCTTGCGGCATGACCCGACGCGACGGGCCGAGGTGCGACAATGGAATACCTGAGCGGCTTCGGCAACGAACACGCCACGGAAGCGCAGTCCGGTGCGCTTCCGGTCGGTCGTAACTCGCCGCAGCGCGCGCCGTATGGTTTGTATACCGAACAATTGTCCGGCACCGCGTTCACCGCGCCACGTCATGCCAATCGCCGCAATTGGCTTTACCGCGTCCGCCCGTCGTCGATGCACCGACCGTTTTCGGCGTTCGCGCATCCGCATTTTCATAACCGTTTCGACGAGGCGTCGACCTCGCCGAACCAGTTGCGCTGGAATCCGTTTCCGCTGCCGCAAGCGCCGACGGATTTCGTCGATGGTCTGTACACGATCGCGGGCAACGGCGGCGCGGCCATGCAGAGCGGTTGCGGTCTGCACGTCTATACCTGCAATCGTTCGATGCAGGGACGTTTTTTTTACGACGCCGATGCCGAACTGGTGATCGTGCCGCAACAGGGCGGCTTGCGGATCGCTACGGAACTGGGCGTGCTGGAAATCGAACCGCAACAGATCGCGCTGATCCCGCGCGGCGTTCGGTTCCGGATCGAATTGCTGGATGAGAGTGCGTGCGGTTATGTTGGCGAAAACTTCGGCGCGCCGTTGCGGTTGCCCGATCTCGGGCCGATCGGTTCCAATGGCCTCGCCAACGCGCGCGATTTCGAGGCGCCGATCGCGGCTTATGAAGACACCGAAGGCGAGTTCGAATTGATCGCCAAGTTCCAGGGGAATCTGTGGCGCGCAGGCGTAGATCACTCGCCGCTGGACGTGGT
>JBDTAJ010000031.1:0-10348 GCA_039924705.1 Rhodanobacteraceae bacterium | reverse complement strand
AAGCAGCGTTTGGGCGTGATCCGGCTGATGCTGGCCGCCGTCAAGCAGCGCGAGGTCGACGAGCGCATCCAGCTCGATGACGCGCAGGTGCTGCACGCGCTGGAGAAGATGCTGAAGCAACGCCGCGATTCGATGGCCCAGTATGAAGCCGCCGCGCGCGAGGATCTGGCCGCGCAGGAGCGCTACGAGATCGGCGTGATCGAATCCTATCTGCCGGCGCAATTCTCGGCCGGAGAAATCGATGCGTTGGTCGTGGCCGCGATTGTGGATTCAGGCGCGATTTCGCCGCGCGACATGGGCAAGGTGATGGCGCTGCTGAAGGAACGCGCCGCCGGCCGCGCCGAGATCGGCGCGCTGTCGCAGCGGGTAAAGGCCAAGCTGGCGACCGGTTAGCTGCCAAGCGCAGTAACTCTCCAAAATGCAGGCCAAGGATGGCCGTCATCAAGCGAGCCTTCCGCGCTGTACGCGATGCCGAGCATCGCAGCCGCAAGCGGGAGCAAGGCGCGTATGTTCGAGCACAGGGACGTGCGAGTTCGCGCCAGCCCGCTTACGGCGAGAAGCGCAGGGGTGAGCCGGGCTTTCGCGAGATGCCAATGGCATCTCGCGCCGGCGAATGCACGCACATGGATGTGCAGGCCGGGAGGCGATTCAGAGATGACTGCTTGCCATGATTCTCATGCCCGCGCGCAATGGTTTTGGCTACTTTTGCCAAAACAAAAGTAGCCCACTCGCGGCAGAGAGCAGAACCGAGGCAATCTTGCGAAAGACACTGGATTCCCGCTTTCGCGGGAATGACGAAATAGCAATGCGCAGATGGCGCTAACATCGGCGCATGCCCGCTCATCTCCGCATCCTCGACACCGACGGCAGCGTCGATGCGGGCATTCTAGAAAACGCCGCGTCGTGGGCGTCGGTGGTGAATGTCGAACTGCGCGATCTCGGTCCCGCGCTGCGGCTGTGGAGCCGCCGCAAGACCATCGGCGCGGCGCGCGTGCGTATCGCAACGGCGGGCGATCCACGGCCTTCGGTCACGTTCATGGGTTCGGGCGATTTTCATCACCTCGCCGCGTTGTTGATCGAACGCGCCAACGAGCCGGTCACGGTGCTGCATATCGACAATCATCCCGATTGGGTGCGCCTTGCGCCGCGATGGCATTGTGGGTCGTGGATCAATCAGGTGCTGCGGCTGCCGCAAGTGCAACGCGTGGTGACAGCCGGGCCGTGCAGCGACGACCTGGTGAATCCCGCGCGCAAGGGCGGCAATCTCGCCGCGCTCGATACCGGCAAATTGGTCTTGTTTCCGTGGCAACACGCACCGTCGAGGGTACGAGGTCGCATCGCCGACGGGCCGGGGCATACATGGCGCGATGGCGCGCTGCACTGGCGAAACCTGGCCGAAAGGCAGTCCGGCGAAGCTGCGCGGGCGATATTGCAGGCGATCCCGGCCGAGGCGGTCTGGATTACCCTGGACAAGGACGTGCTGCCCGAAAGCGAAGCGCTGACCAATTGGGATCAAGGTCGGATGCCGTTGTCGGCGGTGTTGGAATTGATCGGCGCGGTGGGTGCGGTGAAACGCGTGATCGGCGCGGATGTGTGCGGAGAATATTCGCGTCCCGCGCATGCCAACCTTTTCAAGCGCGCCGAGGCGCGTCTGGATCAACCGCGGCATGCGACCATCGATGCCGTACGGTTCGCGCGCAACGCCGAGGTCAATCGAGCGCTGGCGGCGGCGCTGTTCGCGGCCTGTACACGCCCGACTTTGCAATGATGTCCTCCTGATGCTGATTGACCCATGCTTATTACGATTGCCCTGCTGCTCGGTTCGGTCGTCTGCGACGTGATCGGGCAGGTGTGTTTCAAGCTCGGCGTCGGCCACGAGCACGCAACGCCCACGGCCGGCGCGCGCGCGCTGCTGCGCAAACTGTCCGTATCGCCGTGGATCGCGTTCGGCATCGCGGTGTATGTGGTCGAGTTCGTGCTGTGGTTCGCGGCGCTGTCACGCGCGCCATTGAGCTTCGCGTTTCCGGTCGCGGCGCTGTCGTATGTCGGCGTGGTGCTGGCGAGCCGTTTAGTGTTGCGCGAACGGGTATCGCTGCGGCGCTGGCTGGGAACCGCGATGATCGTCGCGGGCGTGGCGCTGGTATGCGGACAACAGTTGGGATGACGGAAATGAGACGCACATGACGCAATCGATGATCAAGCAGGTGGATTTTCTGTTGCGTGGCGGACGCAGCGGCGTGCTGTTGATCCACGGCCTGACCGGGACGCCGGCGGAGATGCGTTTCGTCGGCAAGGGTCTGCACCGCGCCGGCTACACCGTATACGGCATGCAGCTCGCCGGACATTGCGGCGCCGAATCGGATCTGCTTGGCACCGGCTGGCGGGATTGGCGGCGCAGCGTCGCCGCCGCCGCCGACAAACTGCTCGAGGAAGTCGACCACCTGTTTGTCGCCGGGCTGTCGATGGGTTCGGTGCTGGCGTTGCAATTGGCGATCGACCGACCGCACCAGGTCGATGGTCTGGGACTCTACGGCAGCACGTTTTTCTACGACGGCTGGACGATTCCGAAACTGGCGCGGCTGTCCTTCATGCTGCCGCTGGTTTGCGGGATGGGCCTGTTCCGCGAGCGCCGCTTCATGGAGAGTTTTCCCTATGGCATCAAGGACGAGCGCGTGCGCCAGCGCATCGCCGGCGCGATGCTGGATGGCCAGAGCGCGGCCGCGGGTCTGCCCGGCAATCCGTGGCCATCGCTGGCCGAATTCCACAAACTGGTCTGGAGCGTGCGGCCCAAACTCGGCCGCGTGCGCGCGCCGTGCCTGATCATGCATTCGGCCGATGACGACATTGCCAGCGTGCGCAACGCGCAGGTAATCGAACAGCGCGTGACCGCGCCGACCGAAACCGTACTGCTCAACAACAGCTATCACATGATCACCGTCGACGGCGAGCGCGATCAGGTGATCGCACGTTCGGCGGATTTCTTCGCGCGAACGCTGGAAGCCAAACTTGCGCGCATCCCGCCGATGCCCGCGGTCGCTGCGCTGGCGTCATGATCGAAGTCGACACGCTCAATTCCATCGCCGCCCTCGAACCGTCGCACTGGAACCGGCTGATCTTCGACAACGACACACCCGGCGAACTCGAGGATTGGTCGTATTACCACGCCGTCGAACGCGCGGGCCTCAGCGATTTTCGCTACCTCTATTTCGTGATCCGCGACGGCGCGCGGTTGCTGGCCGCCACCCCCGCGTTCCTGACCGACTACCGGCTCGACACCACCGTGCGGGGCGGCTTGAAACGCGTCACGGAAACCGTCACGGGATTGTTTCCGCGGCTGCTGCGCATCCCGATGCTGGCACTGGGTTCGCCGGCGACCGAACGTTGTCATGCCGGCTTCGACCCGGACGCGACGCTCGCGCAGCGCGCACAATGGCTGGATGCGATCCTCGCCAAGATGGAAGCGGCCGCCGCACGTGACAAGCTCGGCATGTTGGCAGTCAAGGACGCCGCTGCGGACGACGGCGCGTTATGGCAACGCGTCTGCCCGCGGCACGGCCTGCGCGCGCTGCCGGGCCTGCCGGGCGCGACGCTGACGTTGCCCTATCGCGATCTCGAGGGTTATCTCGCCTCGCTGGGATCGGCCACTCGCAAGGATCTGCGCCGCAAGCAGCGCGCGGCGGCGGGTTTGACGATCGCGTGGCGCACCGATCTCGACGGCATCCATGATGAAGTGCGACAGCTCTATCGTGCCACGCTTGCGCGCAGCGAATTCCGTTTCGAGGAATTGACGCCCGCCTATTTCGACAACGTGCTAAAAGAAATGCCGGGCCGCGCATTTTGTGTGACCTATCGCGAAGGCGATTCCCTGCTCGCGTTCAATCTGGTGCTGTGCGACCGCAATCGCCTGCTCGACAAGTTTTTGGGGATGGATTATGCGGCGATGGATCGCTACAACCTCTATCATGCGAGCTGGATGGAAAACGTCCGCTATTGCCTGGCGCATGGCATCCCGATCTACGAAAGCGGTCAGGGGCTGCACCGCGAAAAGGTGCGCCTGGGCAGCACATTGAACGCGAACCACTTGTGGTACCGGCACCGCAACCGTTTTCTCGATGGCGTCTTCGCACGCGTCGATCGGCTGGCGCGACTGGATCGATTCGATGACAAGGCGCAGTGTGCATGAGTGGACGGGTGGCAACGACGCGACGCCTGCTGCCCCTGCTGCTCGCGTGGCTGGCGTTGCTGTTGCTGGAGACGTTGTGCCAGGTTTCGCTGAAACTTGCCGGTGAGGCAACCGGCGCGTTCGTGTTCGATCGCGCATCGATCCTGCGCGCGTTGTCCACGCCTTGGCTGTGGGTGGCGATCGGTTGTTATATCGGCGTGTTCGCGGCTTGGATGACGATCCTGGAGAAGTCTCCGTTGTCGGCGGCGTTCCCGACCAGCGCCATCGTGTTTGTCAGCGTGATGATCGCCTCATGGATCGTGTTCGGCGAACCTCTGCACTGGGAAAAAGTGCTCGGCTCGGCGGTTATCGTTGCGGGTATCCTTATGCTAGGCGGCGAGCGCGCCGAGCCGGAGTTCGCCCATCGGCCGGCGGATGCGACAATGGACAACGGCCACGGCGCCGACAGGAGAGAAGCATGAGCGACGACGTGCAACAGACCGTATTCGGCATCATCGCCAAGGAATCGGGCCTCGATCCGGCCAAGATCACCATGGACTCCACGTTGAAGGATCTGGGGATTCCGTCGCTGGATGCGATCCAGATCATTTTCGAGATCGAGGATCACTATAAGATCCAGATGCCCGACCGCGATCCCAATTTCGACACCGAGTCGGTGCGCGGGCTGGTCGAGACCGTGCGCAAACTGGTGGCCGACAGGGAAGCCGCGCCGCCGCCCGCCACGCCGCCCACCGTGTAATCGCGCACTGCCATGAGTCGTCGCGTTGTTATCACCGGCATGGGCGCGATCTGCGCGCTCGGCCACGACGCGCGGCAGGTCTGGGCTGGCATGCGCGAGGGCCGTAGTGCGATCGGCCCGCTGGAAGGATTCGACGGACACGACCTGCGCGCGCGCGTCGCCGCGCAGGTGCGCGACTACGACCCGCTCGAGCACTTCGATGAAAAGAAATTATTGTTGCTGGACCGCGTTTCGCAGTTCGCGTTGATCGCCGCGCGCGAAGCGGTCGCGCAATCGGGCATCGATTTCAATGTCGGCGACTTGCGCCAACGCACCGCTTGCGTGATCGGCACCGGCACCGGCGGCGAGCAGACCAACGACGAAGCCTCGCGCCGGTTGTACAAGGAAGGCAATCCGCGCTTGCATCCGTTATCGATCGTGCGGCGCATGATGAATGCGCCGGCGTCCCAGGTTTCGATCGAATTCGGTGTCACCGGTCCGACCTTTGCGGTCTCCAGCGCCTGCGCCTCGGCCAATCACGCTTTTGCACAGGCGTTCGCATTGGTGCGCAGCGGCGTTGTCGATGTCGCGCTGGCCGGCGGCAGCGAAGCCTGCATCACACTGGGCGTGTTGCGCGCGTGGGAAGCGATGCGCGTGCTGGCCGACGACACCTGCCGACCGTTCTGCAAACAACGCCGCGGATTGGTGCTGGGCGAAGGCGCCGGCATGCTCGTGTTGGAGGACTTCGATCACGCGCGGGCGCGCGGCGCGGAAATTTTGGCCGAATTCGCCGGCGCGGGGATGAGCGCGGATGCCGCCGATATCGTGATGCCGTCCGATCTTGGCGCTGCGCGCGCGATTCAATCGGCGCTGGACGATGCGCAATTGAATGCGGTCGACATCGACTACATCAACGCGCACGGCACAGCCACGCCGGCCAACGATCCCACCGAAACCCGCGCAATCCATCAGGTGTTCGGCGAACACGCCAACGAACTTGCAGTGTCCTCGACCAAATCGATGCACGGCCACGCGTTGGGCGCGGCCGGCGCGCTGGAACTCATCGCCGTGCTCGGCGCATTGCGCGAAGGCGTGCTGCCGCCGACCGCCAATTTCATCGACCCCGATCCGCAATGCGATCTGGACTACGTGCCGAATGTCGCGCGCGAGAAGCGCGTGCGCGCGGCGCTGTCCAATGCGTTTGCGTTCGGCGGATTGAATGCGGTGGTGGCTCTGAGGCGCGCGGCGTGATGACTAATATGCTGATTAGATCTCACTAGGTAATTGGCCGCTGTCCAAACCTCCTTGCGTGTCACACTTTCTGTATATACAATCCCGACCATGGAATTCACTTGGTCGGAGCGCAAGCGCTCCCTCAACCTCAAGCAGCACGGCTTGGATTTCCTTGACTCCGTCGCTGTTTTCGAAGGACTCACCTTCACGTACGAGGATGACCGGTTTTCCTATCGGGAACAACGATTTGTCACCCTTGGCTTGCTCGCCGGCGTTCCTGTCTCAATCGTCCACACGGAGACCGAACATGAAATCCGCATCATCTCGTTCCGCCAAGCGACCCGCCGTGAAGCGCGGCTCTATTTCGATGCCATCAAAAACTGATTGGGCCAAGCTCCAGTCTGGTGACCGGATAACGGCTGCCCGTGACCATCCGGAGGCCGATGTACGTCATATCGTGCATGGCATCGTTCGGCGCGGGCTCAAACCCCAGGCGCCCAAAGCGGCCATTTCCCTGCGCATTGAGCAGGATGTGTTGGAGTGGTTCAAAGCCCAAGGCGCCGGCTATCAAACACGGATCAATGCAGTCCTTCGCGCGTATCGCGATGCATCGGTCTGATAATTAACTTGCGACAGCCGATAGGCGTCTATCGACGCCGACACCCTGACCCGGCGCTACGCGCCACCCTCCCCCGCAAGCGGGAGAGGGAAAAGCGATATGCGCTACGAGTCGCTACTGCTGACCCAGCCAATCATCGTCCGACCCCTCGTTGACACCTTCGAACAAAAACGTCGAGAGATAGCGCTCGCCCGTGTCGGGCAGCATCGCCAGCAGCACCGAATCTTTCGGCGCCTTTTTGGCGACTTCCAGCGCGGCGGCGACCGAGGCGCCGGCGGAGATGCCGACGAAGATACCTTCTTCCGATGCCAAACGCCGCGCGGTGTCGCGCGCCAGCGTTTCGTCGATCGGCACGATTTCGTCGGCGATGGTGCGGCTCAACACAGCGGGCAGAAAATCCGGCGTCCAGCCCTGGATCTTGTGCGGATGCCACTCCTCACCCGCGAGCAACGAGGCGTTGGCAGGCTCTGTGGCGATAACTTTCAAGTTCGGCCGCGCCAGTTTCAGCACTTCGCCCGCGCCGGTGAGGGTGCCGCCGGTGCCCCAGCCGCTGACGAAATAATCCAGCCGTTGTCCGGCGAAGTCGCGCAGGATTTCCGGGCCGGTGGTGTTGCGGTGATACGCGGGATTGGCTTCGTTGTCGAATTGTCGGGTCAGGAACCAGCCGTGTTTTTTCGCCAATTCCTCGGCCTTGCGCACCATTCCGCCGCTACGCTCGGCCGCGGACGTGAGGATCACTTTCGCGCCGTAGATGCGCATCAATTTGCGCCGCTCGATCGAAAACGAATCGGCCATCACCGCCACGAAACAATAGCCGCGCGCGGCGCACACCATTGCCAACGCGACGCCGGTGTTGCCGGAAGTGGCCTCGATCACGGTCTGACCGGGCTTGAGCGTGCCGCGCTGCTCGGCATCCAGGATCACCGCGATCGCCAGGCGATCCTTGACCGAACCGCCGGGATTGAACGACTCGACCTTGGCGTACAGCGTGGCGTGCGCGGGGGGAAGGCGGTGCAGCTTGACGATCGGCGTGCCGCCGATAGTGTCGAGAATGCTGTCGTGCAGGGACATGACGGGCCTCGCGTTCACTGGGCGGGCGGTAGAGGTTACTCCGCTGCGCGAACGCGGGCGATCCCCGCCAAGAATCCCGTATGACGCCTCAACTGCGCTTGGCTTTGCTCAGCAACTGATCCAGCAGCGCAAGCCCGAGATCGATTTCCTCGGGCGTGATGTGCAGCGACGGCGCGAAGGTGATCACGTTCTTGTAGTAGCCGCCCACGTCCAGCACCAGGCCGATCTTCTTGCCGTTGTGTTCCAGTTCGCCAGCCAGACCGATATCGACCATCCTGTCGAGCAGCTTTTTGCTGGGTGTGAAGCCATCGGACTCGCAGATCTCGGCGCGCAGCGCGAGACCCAGACCATCGACGTCGCCGATTTCCTTGTGGCGCTTTTGCAAGTCGCGCAAACCTGCGAGGAAATGCGCGCCTTTTTGCATCACCATCGACTCATAGTCGGTCTCGGTCAGCATCTTCATGGTCTCGAGGCCTACCGCAGTGCCGAGCGGATTGGACGCGAACGTGGAATGCGTCGAACCCGGTGGGAACACGGTGGGGTTGATCAACTCCTCGCGCGCCCAGATGCCCGCCAGCGGATTCAACCCATTGGTGAGCGCCTTGCCGAACACCAGCACGTCGGGTTTCACCTTGAAATGCTCGATCGCCCACAATTTGCCAGTGCGGAAGAAACCCATCTGGATTTCATCGACGACCAGCAAAATACCGTACTGGTCGAGAACTTTTTTCAGGCCCGTGAAAAAATTCGGCGGTGGGATGACATAGCCACCGGTACCCTGGATCGGCTCGACGTAAAACGCCGCGTATTCGCACTGCCCGGCTTTCGGATCCCACACGCCGTTGTATTCGGTCTCGAACAGACGCGCGAACTTGGCCACGCAATGCTCGCCGTATTCCTCCTTCGTCATGCCTTTCGGTCCGCGGAAGTGGTACGGGAATTCGACGAACTGCGCGCGGTCGAAATGGCCGTAGCGACGGCGATAGCGGTAACTCGACGTGATCGCGGATGCGCCCAATGTGCGACCGTGATAACCGCCCTCGAACGCGAACATCAGGCTCTTGCCGCCGGTCGCGTTGCGCACGACCTTGAGCGAATCCTCGACCGACTGCGCGCCGCCGACGTTGAAATGCACGCGTCCCTTCGCGCCCCATTTCTTCTCGGCGTCTTGCGCGATCACCTTCGCGAGCTCGATCTTGGTTGGATGCAGATATTGGCTGGCGAGCTGCGGCAGGGTGTCGATCTGCCGCTTCAGCGCGTTGTTCAAGCGCGGATTGGCGTAACCGAAATTGACCGCCGAATACCACATCTGCAAATCGAGGAACGGCGTGCCGGCGTCGTCGTAGAGATAACTGCCCTCGCAGCGCGCGAAGATTTTCGGCGGCTCCGAATAATGCACGGTGTCGCCGAACGAACAGTATTTCGCTTCGTCGGCCAGAAGTTCGGCGTCGCGCGCGGCGGAAGCCTCGGCCGTTTGCACCGGGCGGATCAAGGCATTCATCGTGACGGGATTCCGTAATGGATGTTGATTATTGCGCGGTTTCGGGTGTCAATGCGCGTCGCGGAACATGCAACCTGCCCGCCAGCAACGCGGGCAGGAGGCCGATCGCGTCGGCGAAGCCGACGATCGATACGTGCGGAATGTCGGCGTGGCGGCAGTGCTCGATCAGACGGTGCTTGGCGAACACGAAATCCGCCTCGCCCGCCGCGCAAAAATCTGACGCGCCGTCGCCGATCAGCAGCACGCGGCGGTGTTTGTTATGCGCGCGCACCGCGCTCACGCATTTGCAATGACCGCTGGCGATCCGGCAATGCGGGTCGGCGAACGGCGTTTCCAGTTTCCAGCGGCGCGGGCCGATCTGCACCAATCGATTCGCCAGCACCGGCAGCCAGTCGAGGCCATAGCGGCGCAGGATCGCGCGGATCGCGTAATCCAGACCATCGCTGACCACACGCAAGGTCAGGCCCGCGGCGATCGCGGCCTCTACGAACGACGGAAACGCCGGATCGATCCGCAAGGTATCGAGCTGTGCGTCCAGTTCCTCGCGCGAGGCGTCGATCAGCGCGACCTGGCCGGCCATGCATTGCGCCGAGCCGATCTTGCCGTCGCGCCAATCGCGTTCCAACAATTGCCAATCCGGATGCGCGAAGCGCTCCAGCAGGGCGTCGGTGGCGTCCTCGATGGCGACGGTGCCATCGAAATCGCACAGGATGTTCCACTCGCTCACGGCGGACTCCGAAGAGATACACAGCCAGTTTAGCAATTTGCGGCTTTCGGCGTTCTTTCAGCGGGGGAACCTCACCAGCACCCGCTGTCCGATCCGCAATGGCGGCAGTTTTGCGGCGGAATCGCTCGACGATTCCAGTTGCAGCACACAATCGACCTCGCGCGAGGCCGCGCGTTGCAACGGATCTTCGCTCAGCGTGGCCGAACTCAACACCTCGCCCACGCGTAGAACCTTCGCGCCATAGACCGGACCATCGCCGCTGTCGCGCACGATTTGTGCGCGCATGCCCGGCGCGA
>JBDTAJ010000030.1:0-7804 GCA_039924705.1 Rhodanobacteraceae bacterium | reverse complement strand
GCGGCGCGATTTTCGTCGACCGCGTGTTGTCCACGCCGATGCGCTACCCGTGCAACTACGGCTACGTGCCGCACACGCTGGGCGGCGACGGCGATCCGGCCGACGTGCTGGTGGTGATGCCGCTGCCGCTGATCCCGGGCGCGGTGATCCGCTGCCGGCCGGTCGGCGTGCTCAACATGACTGACGAAAGCGGCGACGATGCAAAGATCGTGGCGGTGCCGATCGAAAAGGTATTCGCGGGCTACGCGCACATCAAGGACATTGGCGACGTGCCGCCACACTGGCGCGCGCGCATCGCGCACTTCTTCGAGCACTACAAGGATCTCGAGGAAGGCAAGTGGGCAAAGTTGTCCGGCTGGGGCGATGTGGAAGCCGCGCGTGCGGAGATCCGCGAGTCGGTGGGCCGCTATCACGCCGCGCCCGACAAACCGCATTTTTAGTGGACGGTAACGCCCGTTTCGGAAGCGGCTCACTTGGTCTCGCGGCGCGATCCATATCCCAAATGAACGTTACAGTCCACTAGCGCGGTTGCGCGGCGAGGATATCCGCGGCGGTCCACGCGCCGATTCGGTGATTGCCGCTCAAGAGATAAGGCCACTGCGCGCGTGGCGCGGTGCCTTGCGGCTCATCGCTCGCATCGCTGGCCAGCAAGATGCCGCGCGGATGCGCACGGCACCATGCGACGATTTTATCCTTCGCGACGACCGGCAATGATTGCCGCAAACGCCCGGTGTAGCCGAACAGGCCGTTGTGCCATTCGATATGCGCGATCGGAACGTGATCGCGTTGCGCGGTGGCGACAAATACGGCTTCGGGGCGTACATCCAGCGCCGGGGACAACGCAAGCGTACCGGTCAACAGTGCGGTGGACGCCAACGCGGTCGCGGCTAGTGCGAGTGATCGCGCATCGTTTCCCCACACTCGCCACAGACCGATCGCAACGATCACGCCGACCAGCGCGAACAACATTAACGCCGGTTGCGGCGCATAACCCTCATTGCGCGCCGCCCACCACGGCAGCCAGCACAAGCCGGCTGCGGTCAGCAACGCGAACAACGCATACAGCCGCGGCGCGATGCGCGCTTTGTCCGATTGCAGCAAGCGCGCGCCGGCCAGCGCCCACGACGGCAACAGCGGTGCGAGATAGTGGATCTGCTTGCCGCTGATCAGGCAAAACGCGAGGAAGGGCGGCAGCCACCAGCAGGCGATGAAGATACCGATGCGCTCGCGCGACAGCGCACGCCACGCCGCGCGCTGCGCGCGCAATGCCAATACCCACGGCAGCAACAGGATCGGGATCAGCGGCAGATACCACCAGATCGGACGCCGGTGCGCGAAGCTCTCCTGCAAGCGTCCGGTCACTTTCGCCAGCAACGGTTGCCAGTAGGACGGACCGCCGACCAACGCCGCCGGCAGCAACCAGCACAACGCGATTGCCATTCCAATTAGCAAACCCGCGAGCAACGCCAGATACCAGCGCGTTTTTGCCGCGCGCGCGGTTTCACTCCACAAAGGCGCCAGCAACGCGACGCCGGCGATGTGCAGCAGCACCACGGGTCCTTTGGCGAGGATACCGAACCCGATCATCGCGCCGAGCAAACCGATACCACGCGGGTATCGGCGAGCATCCAGGTCGAGCAAGGCGTGCAGCGCGCCCAGTACGCAGGCCGCCAGCAACAGGTCGAACATGATCGCGGTGGCGAACAACGCGAAACCCGCGCAGCCCGCCAACAGCCACATCGCATTGTCCGCGCCGCGTTGATCGAAGTCCAAACGCGCGGCCAACCGCCGCAGCATCAGCAACATGCCCAGCGCGATAACGAGCGCCTCGACGCGCGCGACCCAAGTATGCACGCCGAAAATTTTCCATCCCGCCGCGATTAGCCAGAACAGCAGCGGAGATTTATCCGAATACCACACGCCGTTGACGGTCGGCACCAGCCACTGGCCGGAATTGAACATCTCCCACGCCGCGGTCAGATAGCGCGTTTCGTCGATGGGGATCGGCGGAAACAGGATCGCCAGCGGCAGCAGCAACAAAGCCCATAGCGCCAGCCAACGCAATGGCTGTCTAGTCTGGTCGTCGATCGCGTTCATCGGCGCGCAGCATAACGGAGGCGCAAAAAGAAACCGCCGGCACGAGGCCGGCGGCGGACTATAAGACTTTCGAGTCAATGCTCAATGTTTGGAGTGCTGCGGCTTGTGCTTGCCGCGCGGCTTGGCCGGCTCGCCGGTCTTGCCGAAATCCTCCATCAGCGTTTTCATGTCCTCGGCATGCTCCTCCTCCACCGCGAGGATGCCTTCTAGCATGCGCTTGGTGGTTGTGTCCTTGTCGCCCACGTAGTTGATGATCTCGCGGTAGCTGTCGATCGCGATGCGCTCGGCGACCAGGTTCTCTTCGATCATCGAGGCCAGATCGTCCGGCACCACGAACTCGGCATGGCTGCGCGCGGACAAACCATCCGGCGCGAAATTGGGCTTGCCGTCGAGCTGGGTAATGCGTTCGGCGATCTCGTCGGCGTGTCCCTGTTCCTCATTGGCGTGTTCGAGGAACTCGGTCGCCACACTTTTGGCGTTGATGCCGGACGCAAGATAAAAGTGCGCCTTGTAACGCAGCACGCACACGATCTCGGTCGCCAGTGCCTCGTTCAACAGTTTGAGCACTGTGTCGCGATCGAGCGTGTAGCTGTCGGTGACCGCGCCGCGCTGCATATGCTGGCGCGCGCGCTTGCGGATGGTCTTGATGTCGGAAAGGAACGGATGCTTGGTGGCGGCCATGTGGATCTCCTTGTCGCTGCTTTTGGCGTATAAGGTTGCCGAGTTTACGCCCCGGATGTGTTGATGGCGTAAAATTGGCTCAAACTGCGCTTACTCGGAGCTATAGATTTCGCCACCCTGCTCGCAGTGGAGCTTTTTTCATTCAGGGCTCGGAGGAATACCGTGCGATCTGGTCGCAGTTATTATTGATCTCACGCAATTGTAAATCGCACGCGCCTTATCGATGCTTTCTCTCCCCGGCCAACCTTTGCTGGACAAGGGCCGTTTGATCGGCGGATGTGTGCGATTGAGCATCGGTTGTGACGCAATGTTGCTGGACCGGGAAGTCGCGTCGCTGCCCCCGCATTTCTGGGGGACCCGCGGCGGTCGCGTCGGTGTGCATAATCCCGCGCAGGCGGTTTTCCTGCGCGGCCACGCGCCCGCAGAAGGCGATCTACCGATTAGCGAACGTGAGGCGCTCACACACCTGCCTTACATCCGCGAATTGATCCACGAACGGATTCCGGGACTGCCTCAACGTTGTCTGCTGGCGCTTTTGCCCGGCGGGGCAGTGATCGCGCCACACGTCGATCACCGCGCGTCCTACTTTGGCCAGACCATCCGCATCCATATTCCGGTCGTGACGAACGACCAGGTGTGGATGTATTGCGCCGGCAAAAGTTACCGCATGCTGCCTGGTGAAGTCTGGGCTCTCAACAACTCGACCGTGCACGGGGTATGGAACGCGAATCCAATTCTTGCGCGCATCCACCTGATCTGCGACTACCTGCCGACGACCCCACTGCTGGATCTTCTCGCTGCCGGTGACCGGGATCTTGGCATCGATGAGAGAATGGTCAACGAGCGCCTCTTTGCTGTCTCGACTGCGCATGTTTGAGAGCACATGATCGCGACCGACCGGTTCGTCCACATCCATTTACACAAATCCGGTGGCACCTTTGTCAACGAGTGTCTGCTGCGTTTCTTTCCTAACGCGCGTCAGCTCGGTTATCACCTGCCACGCAGCAGAATCCCGACAGAATTGGCTGAACTGCCCGTGCTTGGCTTCGTGCGTAATCCTTGGAGCTATTATGTTTCCTGGTATGCGTTTCAATCAGAACGCCCGCAGCCGAACGCCCTGTTCCGCTGCATGAGCGAAGAGGGAACGCTCGGTTTCAATGTGACGATCCGCAATCTGCTGACGCTGGGAGATGCGGACGGAAAGCTCGAGACGCTCTTGCCGTTGTTGCCGGAGGCCTACGCGAATCGCGGACTCAATCTTCCCGCCTTCGCGTTGGCACCCATCCGTGACAGCGGTCTCGGTTTCTACAGTTATCTGTGCCGATACATGTACGGCGGCAATTCGGAGAATCTGTTCGTCGGCCGCACCGAGAATCTGCGCGTGGATTTCCTCGCGTTTTTGCAGCGCGAGAAAATCTCCCTACCGGTCGCACTGCGCGACTTCATCGAACAGGCGCCCGCGCTCAACACGTCCGCCCACGACGCGTACCGGGACTATTACAACGATGCCACCCAGCGACTCGTCGCCGAACGCGATCGGACATTGATCGATGCATTCGGTTATCGGTACGCAATCTAAGGACTGATCTTGTTGACGCGCTCCGCGCGTTCGATTGTTTCCGCAAGGCCCGGCAGCAATACCTCGATCTGATCGGCGCGATGTCGCCACTTCTCGGCATCGGGCGCCGTGACGGTATGGCGCGAGTGCGGAAGCTCACGCGGCAACGTCATATCCCAATCCAGGCCGAGCACGACGCACAGTCTGGTGATCTCTTCTTCCGGATCGGTCATTAACGCATCGTATTGCGCGACGCAGCGTCTGTCTGAGGGAAGAGCCCCAAGATCGTCGAGCAATGTTCGCGTCGTGACCTCCCATTGTGCGGCGACAATTTCGTTCAGAGGTTTGCCGCGTAAACCACGCCATCCTGGAGTCAACAGCAACGACCACGGCGGCCCCCCCCACCCGGGTAGCTGTGGGTACGTACAAAACCGACCCGATTCCCATGCCTCGATCATGCTAGCCAGGGTTTGCCGGGGGTCTCGATACAAATAGACGAATTGTGCCTCGGGAAAGACGCGGGCAAGGAACGGCACGCGCAAGGCGTTCTTCGGGGTTTTTTCCAGCATCCGCACCGCGCCATAGCCCGGAGCGTGACCGTCGCGATCGCGCAATTCAGCATGGAACCTCTTGCGCAACTCCTGGACGATTTCCTCCGTCGCGTCTGTGGCAAGCAACCGATTGGAATCGAAATCATGTGTGGCTGCACTGAGGCCTGACACCCCTTCGATGAGGGCGTGGCTTTCATGACCAATCGTGTAAAGTCCAGGTGCTCTTGCCAGCGTTTCGAATAACAGGGTCGAACCGCAGCGTGGCGGTGAAACCAAAAAAATCGGGCGCTCGTATAGTCGGTCTTTCCCGATCTCACCCATCTGTGTGCCCGAAGTCGACGGGGCCCTTGGTTCATTGGGGACTGCTTCCTCGCGACGATCCGCCAACGCCATCCGCAGCACCATCGATCGAAGTGTATTCATGAAAGGCATGCCGTTCATCAACTGCAACGGCACCGCGTTGCGCTCCATCTGCTCCGCAAAGATATCCAGCGCTTCGCGGTAGCGGCTCCAACCAGCATGCTTCGTGCCGTACTGCGCCCAAAGCGCTTGCCAACCCGCGATGAACTGGTTGACGAGTTGCTGTACGAAGGCAAGCTGCGGATGAGGCTCGACATGTACGAGAATAAAATTGATGTGGTCGCGCAGCTCCCATGGCGTCATAACCTTCGGCACATTGACGGACTCGAAGATCAACGGCGGCCCGGTATTCTCGCCAGTGTTTCCATCGAAAGCCACTACCCGCCAATCGACGAAGGAACCAACCCCGGGGGCATTACCGCGATTTGCCAATTCCCAGAAATTTTCGCTGCCCACGGTGTCCGCGACCAAGTGAACGCGCTCCTCGTCGGCCGCATTGATCACTCGATGCTGACGCCACGTGTCAAAAATCCAGCACTCACCGGCCGCCATGTTTGTTTCGGCTTCACCGCAGATGAAGCGCACGGTGGGTTGGGTGAGGATCGGCACATGAACGCGAACGCGTTCGCGCCAGTAGTAATTGATATCGGCATGCGGAGTGACTTCTGCTCGACCGGTGAGTTTCATAAGCCTGGTGCGTCCCCATACAGCGCCAAGATGCGCGAGCACCTGCTTGAGATAGGGGCATCGATCCAGATATTCCGTGGGCCGCATCGGTCCGGCGATGGAATCGCTTTCAGGGTCGCCGTTCACCGAAATCAGCGGCAACGCGAAATTGCCGGGAAATTTCTGCGGGTGCGGCCGCCATGCGGTGTCTCCCAGTGCATGCATCTCGGC
This sequence comes from Rhodanobacteraceae bacterium, assembly GCA_039924705.1. Taxonomy (GTDB): domain Bacteria; phylum Pseudomonadota; class Gammaproteobacteria; order Xanthomonadales; family Rhodanobacteraceae; genus 66-474. The sequence continues at coordinate 1,660 of JBDTAJ010000030.1, read as the reverse complement.
CGCCAAGCGCCCGGCATCGAACTGCACCGGGAGTTGCACGAACGGAACCTGCAGTTTCATCAGGACGCGCTCATTGCGGCCGGTAGATTTCGCCGCCCTCCTCGCGGAATTGCGCGGCCTTTTCGGCCATGCCTTCCTCGAGTGCGGCGGCCGCATCGAACCCGTGCTCGCGGGCGTAATCGCGCACGTCCTGGGTGATCTTCATCGAGCAGAACTTCGGACCGCACATCGAGCAGAAGTGTGCGGACTTGTGGGCGTCTTTTGGCAGCGTCTCGTCGTGGAATTCCTTGGCCTTCTCCGGATCGAGGCCGAGGTTGAACTGGTCGTCCCAGCGAAATTCGAAACGCGCCTTGCTGAGCGCGTTGTCGCGCGCCTGCGCGCCGGGATGGCCCTTGGCGAGATCCGCCGCGTGCGCGGCGATCTTGTACGTAACGATGCCGTCGCGCACATCACGCTTGTCGGGGAGGCCCAAGTGTTCCTTCGGCGTGACGTAGCACAGCATTGCGGTGCCGAACCAGCCGATCATCGCCGCGCCGATCGCGGAGGTGATGTGGTCGTAACCCGGCGCGATATCGGTGGTCAATGGACCCAATGTGTAGAACGGCGCCTCGCCGCATTTTTCCAGTTGCCGATCCATGTTTTCCTTGATCAGTTGCATCGGCACATGGCCGGGCCCTTCGATCATCACCTGCACATCGTGCTTCCAGGCGATCTGGGTCAGTTCGCCCAAGGTGTCGAGTTCGGCGAACTGGGCCTCATCGTTGGCATCGGCGATCGAGCCGGGACGCAATCCGTCGCCGAGCGAGAAGGCCACGTCGTACGCTTTCATGATGTCGCAGATGTCCGCGAAGCGCTCGTAAAGAAAGCTTTCGTGATGATGCGCGAGACACCACTTGGCCATGATCGAGCCACCGCGCGAAACGATGCCGGTGACGCGCTTGGCGGTGAGCGGCACGAACGGCAGCCGCACACCGGCGTGGATGGTGAAGTAGTCCACGCCCTGCTCGGCTTGCTCGACAAGCGTGTCGCGGAACAATTCCCAGGTGAGGTCTTCGGCCACGCCGCCGACTTTTTCCAGCGCCTGGTAGATCGGCACCGTGCCGATCGGCACCGGCGAATTGCGCACGATCCACTCGCGCGTTTCATGGATGTGCCTGCCGGTGGAGAGATCCATCACGGTGTCGGCCCCCCAGCGGATCGCCCACACCATTTTTTCGACCTCTTCCGCGATCGAACTCGACAGCGCGGAGTTGCCGATGTTGGCATTGATCTTCACAAGGAAATTGCGGCCGATAATCATCGGCTCGGATTCCGGATGATTGATGTTGTTGGGCAGGATCGCGCGGCCGCGCGCGATTTCGTCGCGCACGAACTCCGGCGTGATCCTCTCCGGGATCGCCGCGCCGAAGCGCTGCCCCGGGTGCTGTTTCAGCAATGGCGAATCGCGCAGCGCTTCCAGTTTCTGGCTTTCACGGATCGCTACGAATTCCATCTCCGGCGTGACGTGGCCAGCGCGCGCGTAATGCATCTGGCTGACATTGGCGCCGGCCTTGGCACGCCGTGGTCTCGGCAGGTTCTGAAAACGCACATCGCTCAAGCGGGAATCGTTTGCGCGTTGCTTTCCGAACGCCGAAGTCGGGCCATGAAGGTTCTCGGTATC
>JBDTAJ010000029.1:0-10074 GCA_039924705.1 Rhodanobacteraceae bacterium | reverse complement strand
GACTCGTGATTGAAGAGGATTCCGCTGGCGCCGAAGATGCCGAAGGATTCGCGATAGTTCACCGTGCTCCAGTGCGCGAACAGTTTCGCCACGCCATACGGGCTGCGCGGCCAGAACGGCGTGCCTTCGTTCTGCGGAACCGATTGCACCTTGCCGAACATTTCCGAGGTCGAGGCCTGATAGAAACGCGTATCCGGCTTGACCGCGCGGATCGCCTCGAGCAGGTTCAACGCACCCAGCCCGGTGATCTTGGCGGTGGTGATGGGCTGATCGAACGACACGCCGACGAAACTCTGCGCGGCGAGGTTGTACACCTCGTCCGCCTGCGAGGTTTGCATCAGACGGACGCTCGAACCCAGATCGGTGAGGTCGTATTCGACCAGATTAAGTCGCGGATGTTCGGCGATGCCGAGTTCCTCGATGCGCCAGAAATTGACCGAGCTGGTGCGCCGATAGGCGCCATAGACGCGATAGCCCTTTTCGAGCAACAGTTGCGCGAGATAAGCGCCGTCCTGTCCCGAGACGCCGGTGATGAGAGCGGTTTTCATAGTATCAAAGGTTCCCTCATCTCGTCATTGCATGCCGCAGTGGGTCGATGTCGATTACATTTTGCGCGGCGGTGGGCCGTTCGGTCGCGGCCGGCTCCCATTCGCAACCCGCGATCGCCAAACGCGCCCCGGCCGAAGCGATGATCCGCAATTCCATGCGTACCATATCGCGCGGCAGGTTCACGCGTGTGTCCAGCAACGTTCCACGTACGCGTGCATTGTTCGTGCGCAAGTCAAATCGCGCCAGAACATCCCGATGCCCGGCCTCGGTGATTTCCACGCACGCGCCGCCGGTTTCGTCGATCCATTCGCCGAACACCCGGACGCGATAAGAGCCGCGAGCCAGCGCGATCGACCACGATTGCAGCACGACCCCCGCCTCGCCGCTTGACAGGATGCGATCGCGCTGGCGTTGCCCATTCGGCAAAATCCATCGCCGGTCATACACCGGAAACGCGTAGCGCTGACCGGGCATCCACGTCGCGTACCAGCGACCACCGAGCATCGTGTCCAGCAATTTCTGCGTGGCCTGCTCCCAATTCAAACGCGGCAGTTCGCGTGACGCCGGCGCCGCGTCGCGCGCGCGCAATGCCAGCCAATCGTGTATCGCCTCCGCGAGTTCTTGCGCCGAATAGCCCGAAAAATAACTGGCGTGTTCGCCCGCGACTTCGCGGAACACCGGCAGATTGCGACAGAGGATCGGCAGCCCATGTTGCGCGGCTTCGATCAGCGGCAGGCCGAAACCCTCGCCTTCCGAAGCCACCAGCAATCCCGAGCAGCGTTCGTACAAGCGCATCAACAACTCGTCGCTGGCGCCGACAAACCAGAACAGGCGCTTGCCGTTTTCCGGATGATTGCGCAGGCGCTCGACGAGGCTTTCCGTCATCCAGCCGGGTTTGCCGACGATCGCCAACCTGACCTGCGGGCCCTGCGACCACAGCAATTCGAAGGCGTCGAGCGCTTGGGCATGGCCCTTGCGCGGTTCCAGCGTGCCGACCATCAACAGCGAGGCGTCGCCCTGCAAAACGGCCAGCGCGGCGTCCTCCTCTAAGCTGATTCCTATGGTGGGCACACTGGAATCGATATCTGCCCCGTGATGGAACCAGCCGATATGAAAGGGACGTACACGCGGCGCCTGCAGCGCGTCGAAGTGCCGCCGCAATTCGTCGGCTACCGTTCTCGACACGCAGATCGCTCCATCGCCGATCTTCGCGATCGCCTTCATCCAGTCGTCGTATATGCCGTAGAGATGCGGTGCGAAACAATCCGCGCGCGCCACTGGCAACACGTCGTGCACGACGAAATACGTGCGCACACCGCGATCGCGCATGGCCTCGAACTGAGCGACGTTGGCGGGGATTTCCACCATCGCCAGATCAAGGCCGAAAAAGACATCGCCGGGGTCGGTGTCGATCGGCTCGTCCGGCGGCATCGGATGATCCAGCCCCAGAAACTTCATCGTGAACGCGCGTGCATAGCGATAGCGCTCGCCCGGCTCCGCATACACCGGTTCGACACGGAAACCCGCCGGTGGATTTCTCAATAGTATTTCGAGCACGCTGCGCACCACGCGCTGGATGCCGCTTTTGGAGTCCCGTCGAAACAGTTCGGACACATCCACCAGCAACTGGCGGGCGCCGATGCGTGGGCGCTGGTTGCTGGCGATGCCGGCGGCGAGACGATCCAGATCGATCGCGCCCGGTTTCACGTCGAGGTCGATGCGGGCGATGTCGGCGCCGAGTTTTTGCGCGCTGCGCGCAGGTCCATGCGCCGCGACCTCGATGGCATCGCGGTACAACGCGGCGATGCGATGCGGTTCCAGCATCCTGCGGCAATATGCCCTGCCGCGTTCGCCCAGATCGCGACGGCGTGCTGAATCCCGCGCCAACGTTTCCAGTGCATCCGCCAATTCCTGCATGCCGCAAACATCCGGCAACATCAGCACGGCATCGGCGGGGATCTCCGCGGTTGCGCCATGCGCGTTGACGATGGTCGGAATCCCATGGGCAAGGCAATCCAGCGCCGTCAGCGAGGTCTCCCCGCGCGACGAGCCGCGCAATTGCACGGCGATGTCCGCCGCGGCGAGGTAGGCAAGATAGTCCGGTTTATCGCTCCAGCCGGTAATCCGGATACGCCCGCGCGCTGTCCCGGCAGCGATCAAATCCTCCATCTGCTTTTCGTAGGCAGGGTTGAGGCCGCCGCCCACGAACACGAGCCGTGCGTGTTTGTCGGCCGCCAGGGGGGAAGCCAGCCACGCTTCGATGATCTCGCGATTGCGTTTGAACACGCCGAGGATGCCGAAGCAGCAGACCAGCAACTCCTGCTTGCCGATGCTCAGTCGTCTGCGTGCAGCGTCGCGATCGTCGTCCTCGGGGGCAATGCGCAGCAGCGGCACCACCGCCCAATCGCGACTGACACCCGCGCCGTACCAGCGATCCGCGAGCGTGCGCGCAAATTGCGAATGCACGATGATGCCTTCCGCATCGCCGATCGCCGTCGCGCTGCAGGGAAAACGCTCGAGCACGCGTTCGGGATCCTCGATCGTCTCGCGCGCGATCAACGCGGGATAACCATGCGATTCGTACAACGAACGCGTCCAGTATCCCGGCACCTTGCTGGCCCATTCCAGATGGCTGGTGATGCCGCTCAGGAAAAAATCGTGCAACACGACCACGCCGGGATGGCGCTCCAGCATCCCCAGCATGTGCGCATGCAGCAGTCCGTTGCCGATGTGGTAGAGGACGCGATCGTAACTGGCTGCGTTTTCCTCGAACCATGCCGTCGAGCGCAGGGGAACGTGCTTGCGCAACCACGGATCGGAGATTCGATCCTGATCGGAGATCGCCTCGACACGGTAATGCTCGCAAAGCGCCGGCAACAGCTCCGCACTGTAATCGGCCACGCCGGAGCGCTCCGGCGGCAGCGGCGATACATAGGCGAGTAACGGCTTGTGCATATCGCCGGTGGCTATCGCGACATCGGACTTCGTCGCGCGTCGCGCATGCGCTTCGCGCATCGCCGCCAGCGCGCGCTGCGCGCATTGCTCCCAGGAGAAATGCTTGGCCTGCTGCAAGCCATGCTCACGCAGACGTTCGCGAAAAGGCCGATCCGTCAGAACCTGTTCCATCTTCGCGGACATCGCGCGCGGATCGTGAGGATCGAACAGGGCTTCTTCGCAGTCGACGACTTCCGGAATGCTCGAGGTATTCGCACCGATCACCGCGGCCCCGCACGCCATCGCTTCCAGCACCGGCAAACCGAAGCCCTCGTGCCACGAGGGAAACACGAACGCCTCGCACAGGTTGTACAAGGCGACCAGTTCCGCGTCGCCGACGTAACCGGTTAGCACCAGTTGTCCGGAGGTGAGCCCCGCATCGGCGCCCAGTTTCTGCAACCGCTCGATGGATTCGTCGCTGGCGTTGCACACGATCGCGAGCGGATGATCGCGGCGCAACGCAAGCGACAATCTCGCGTAGGCGCGGATCAAACCCTCGACGTTTTTGCGGTGATCGATGCCACCGGTGTACATCAGGAAACGACGCGACAATCCGAACCACGTCAGCAATGCCGTCGATTCGGCGGGATCGATTTGCAGCGGCCGGAACATCGGATCGATCGCCGCCGAGATATTCGCAACAAGATCGGCCGGAACGGCGAGCCGTTCGATCGCCTCGCGGCAGGTGTGCGCGGAAATACCCAACAGCAAGTCGGCACGTTTGAGTTCCTCGACCTTGCCCATGTACCACTCGCGCAAACGCGGATGTTCCAGATATGCCTTGGCGTGCACCAGCGGGATCAGGTCGTACAACGTCACCGCCGTGACGTAGTTGGGCGGCCTGGCGGCCGGCGCGGTCAGGGTGTCGTCGATGAAACCCTCGAACCAACTGCTGACGAGTACCACGTCCGGCGCCAGGCTTTCCAGAAATGCCTGGCGCGCTTGCGCCGCCGCCGCGCGGCGCCAATCGTTGGCGGGATACTCGGCCGAAATGGCGGCCATCGCCTTCCACACCACGATGCGTTCGTCGGGCAACAGCCCACTCAACGCGGCGCGGATCGGTTCCACCGTGTCGCGCAGTTCGCCGTTGAGCGCGACCCAGATTTCGTCCTCACCCGCCTTGCCCAGCATCGCATTGAGCAGCGAGAGCGAATAACGGCCGATGCCGCGCGTGCGGCTGGCGTGCGATTGGCAGGCTTGCAGGTCGACCACGATACGCATGCGCGGCATCATTCCTTGGTGTCGGTCGAAGGGGACGGCATGGCGTCTTGCAAAGCCGACAGGGCCACGCGCTCGCGCCGGGAATAAACAGACGAGTCGAGTTCCGAACCGATGCGGGCGATGTGATGCGGCGCGACGGTCGGCGTGGGCTCGAACAGGAACACGCGCACGCGGCGGGCAAGCCAGGAATCACGACCACCCAGTACAACGAGCGCCATGCGGTGTGCGCGCGGTTGAAAAGCAAGCCGCCGCAATGTCGGATGCAGCGCACGTGCGGGCCGCCGCAATACCGCTTTGGTCCCGCGCAACATGCCGCGCCGCACCGCGCCGATACAGCGCCGCGCAATGCGCAACGGAACGGTCAACCGCCAGGAATGGCTGCCGCGTATCTGTTCGAATGCCGCTTGCACGCGGGCGTGCTCGGCGGAGTTGTCGCGGTATTCCTGGCGCAGACGAGCAATTTCGTTGCTCTGAGCACGCATCTCGCCTTGCAGACGTACTACCTCGATCGTGAGTGCACCGCGCTCATTACCGAGGACCGCGACCTCCGCCTGCAATCGAGAGAGTTCGAGCAGGCGCGCGGATAGGTCGGCCTCGAGCCGCGAACCCTGCTCACGCCAGTGCTCGGCCTGCCGCTGGAATTCGTCGCGGTCGGCCTCGGCCCGCGCGGTGCGTTCCAGCGAGCGCGTTTCAGTCAGTTCCGCATCCAACTCGCGCACGCGTCGATGCGCACGAGCTTCCTCCGCTACCATGTAATCGTCCAGCACGTTAACCGGGAGGTTGAACGCCTCCCGCAACTCAGGATGTTCATCGGCCAGGTAATAGCGGTTGATGCCGTCCGCATAGATGAATTGGTAGCCGCGCGAGGTAAGCCCAGGCTCCCACTGCTGATAATTGGGTACGTTGCTGTTGGGCTCGCTAGCCTCGACCAGGATGACCCATGGGCGAATATGCTCAAGCGGCATACCGCGTAGCGCCGCGGCTTCAGCGCCTTCGCAATCGACCTTCAAAAAATGCACTAGCTCCACGTGCTGTTCGTTGCAAATCTGCGCCAGCGTGACGCATGGCGCCCGATGCTCGTGCACGACGAGTCCTTGGAAGCGATAATGCGCCGCATAATCTTCGTCGCTGGTTGAAAGCCCGGTGCCCTCGACTTCGAACAGACGCAACTCGCTCGCCTCATCCGACACCGCGACGCGCAGATTGATATCGTGCGGTCGATCTTCCTCCAGCAGACGATGCCAGTGTTCGACCGGTTCGATATTGATGCCGTGCCAGCCGCGTTCGTAAAAAGCACGGGTCACCGAATCCTCACGCGGATCCTGCGCCCCGACATCGATATAGAATCCGTGTTGAACGTGTTTGAGAGCGCGGTACAGCAGCACGTCCTCGCCATTCTGGGCCCATGAGATGAAGGTCATGAAGCGCGGCTCACTTCGATGACGGGCGGCACCCATGCGCTACCAACAAACAGCGGCCGGTCGGCGTTGGCGACCGTGAAGATCAGGGCCAAATCCCGCCATTCGTAATTGTTGACCAGGTGGGTATCGGTGCTGCATAACGCGGTGGATACCGAATAACTGCCCGGGCCGAAGTTCATCGGGAAAGCCGCGGTGTATTCCACGACCTGACCGGCTTCGAGCTGCTCGATCGGCTGTCTGGTATGGAAAGTATTGGTACCGAATACCGGCTGGCCGAGCCGATCCTTGATCATGTAACCGAATACCAAACGCGGGATCGCGCCGTGCACACTGACCCGCACGCGCAGTTCGACCGGTTCGCCCACGTTGACGAATTCCACCGGCGCGCCGTCCCGATTGAAGAGACCAATGGATTCCATCTCGGCCTCGCCGGTACCGGATATGGTCTGTGCCTTGCCGCTCACGTGCCGTGTGACCTGCACGTCCTCGTTCGCCTTGGCCGCGATCAACGCGTTGTAATAGTCCATCACTTCCTGGGGCGGGCCATCCCTGAGCAGACGGCCGCGATCGAGCAGGATCGCGCGGTCGCACAGCGACTGGATTGCGCTGGCGTCGTGGGAAACGATCAACAATGTCGTGCCCTGTTCGCGGAACTCGCGGATACGCGCCATGCTCTTGTGCGCGAAATAAGCGTCGCCCACCGATAGCGCCTCGTCCACGATCAGGATTTCCGGCCGGACCGCGGTCACCACGCTGAAGGCGACGCGCATCTGCATGCCGCTGGAATAGGTGCGGATGGGCTCGTCGAAGTAATCGCCGATTTCGGCGAAGCTCTCGATGTAGGGCATCGCTGCGTCGATGTGCGCGGCGCTGAGTCCCATGAGCCCCGCCGAATAGCGTACGTTCTGACGCCCGGTCAGATCCGGGTTGAAGCCCATGCCCAGTTCCAGGATCGCGGCGATGCGGCCGCCGACGCGGATCGAGCCCTCGGTCGGGCGCAAGGTGCCGGTCACGAGTTTCAACAGCGTGCTCTTGCCCGCGCCATTCTGACCGACGATGCCAACCGCTTCCCCGGCGCCGACTTCGAAACTGAGATCGCGCAACACCCAATGCTCGACGGCCGGGGTCTGCTTCCAGCCGAACCAGCCCAGCATCCGCTGCCATTCCATCCTGTATTCGCGGAAGGCCTTGCCGACGTGCTCGATTTTCAACACCGCACTCACAGCACGTCCACCATGTCGGGCGAGGATTTGCGGAACAACACCAGCGCGATTCCGAGCAACACCAGCGAAAGCACCGCCACCGCGATCAGTCCCTTGATGTCAGGCATATGGTTCCACAACAGGGTCTGCTGGAAGGCCGTCACCATCTGATACATCGGATTGAGATGCATCAAGGCGTGCGCCGGCCCCGGCAGGACGCTGGCCATATAAACCACCGGCGTCAACCAGAACCACAGTTGCAGCAGAACCACCATCACCTGCGAAACATCGCGAATGAACACGTTGAGTACGCCGAGCACCAAGCCAAAGCCCAGCGCGAACGCCAGCGTCAGCACGATCAACACCGGCAGCCACAGCCACATCACGGTGGGTTCATTGCCAATCAGAAGATAGATGCCGAGCGTGGCGCACAGCAGAAACAGATTGTTGACCAGCGCGGAACCCGACACGACCAAGGGTCGGCACATGCGCGGAAAAACGATCTTCTTCATCAAATTGCCGTTGTCGACATAAATCGTCAGGCATCGCATCACCACCTCGGCAAACAGCGACCATGCCAGCATCCCCGCCAGGAGATAGATCACATAGGCGTACTTGTTGTTTATCCCCGGCAATCTGGCGGCGAGCACGCGCGACAGGATCAGCGCATAGATCGCGCTCTGCGCCAGCGGTTGCAGGATCAGCCAGAGCGCGCCAAGGCGGCTGCGCGTGAACCGTGTGCGCAAATCGTTCCAGATCGCGCTGAGGATGAAATGCCGATACCGCCACAGCGCGAGCAACATATCTTTCATGTCAGGGCACAACTCCGGAGCTTGGCGATGGTTTGCAGGCGATCGATGACCGCCGCGGCGCAGATCGAAGGCGCGTATTGTCGCCGAATTCGCATCGATGCGGCAGCTCCCAGTGCAGCAGCGGCGGACGGATCGTCCGCCAGAGCGCGCATGCGGCGTGCGGCCTGGGCAATGTCCGGCTGCGCCCATTGCTGCCCCTGCCAATGCGGGTAGGCATTGGCAGCCACATCGATCAGCGTGAAATCGACGAGACACGCTTCGCGCTCCGACATGAAATCCACATTTCCCGAATAGCCGGTTGCAATGACGGGTTTGCCCAGTGCCATGGCCTCGGCCGCTCCCAGGCCAAAACCTTCCGAGCGATGCAAGGAAACATAGGCGTCCGCGCAACCGAGCAACGCCGATGTCTGTTCGCGCGTGAGATGCGCATCGCTGGCGACGATGCGCGGATCGGCCGCCGTGGCAGTGACCACGCGCAGATGTGCGTCGGGAAGTCGATCCGCATTAAGCGTCTTGATGAGCAGATGCACATCTTTTCGATCGCGCGGAAACGCGGCGCGAAATGCCGCGATCACCCCTTCCGGATTCTTGCGCTGCGGATAGGAGTGGTAGTCGAAGGTGAACAGGAATACGAACTTGTCCGCCGGAATACCGAAACGATGCCGGTCGATCGCAACGGGCGATGAGAAATCGATCGGCATCGGCATCAGCGTTACGGGTTTGTCGGTCGCCGCGGCCACGCAGCAACATACGAATTCGCTGGCGACCCACACTTCATCGACCAGATCGAAGGCGTCATGCCACGCGGCCGGAAAACGTTCGAGCTCCCAGAACCAGTAGCCGATGAGGTAACGCCCGACGCGTTTCTGGGCCTCGAAATGCGCGCGATTGAGGAGCATTTGATCCGGGTTGACGAAATACACACTCAGGGGATACTCGACATTCGAAGCGAGCCAGTGATCCAAGCTGTGGTCATCGGCGTTCGCGTGCGTTGGCACCCCGTAATCCACCAACGAAAACGGATATCCCGATTGCGCGAGCGCCTTCGCGAACGCTCGCACGCTCTCGCCGAGGCCGAGCTCGCCACGCACATAACCGCAAAGATTCACGCCCTTTCCAGCGTGGCGCGCATCGACACGCGGCAGCGGCAAGTCGGGCTCCTTGTCGTCACCCGGCGTCGCGCCCGAAGCGACAGCGATGCTGCCTCTGCCGACCGCGGTGCGCAGCAAACACCGCGAGACACGCAACTTCCATTCGGCCGGAAACAACGCGAACAACGCCGCGATCGGCGCCAGTCGTCGCGCGCCGGTCAACAGGCGCAACAGCGTTGCCGCCGCGCTTCGCAATACTGTCATGTCGATGTCTTTGGCGGTGGCATCAACCGATCCCGCGCGGGCTTCATGCGCCAAGCGCGTGTTCGAGCTCGCGCTTGAGATCGGCAACCTCTTCCACACCCACCGACAATCGCACCAGACCATCGCTGATGCCGAGCCGCTTGCGGTTGGCGGCGGGCACCGAGGCATGGGTCATGATCGCCGGATGCTCGATCAGGCTTTCCACGCCGCCGAGCGACTCCGCAAGCGCGAACAATGTACAACGCTCCAGCATCCGCCGCGCCTTCTTCAGGCCACCCTTGACCTCGATCGTGACGATGCCTCCGAAGCCGTCCATCTGGCGTTTCGCCAACGCGTGTTGCGGATGCGATTTCAGGCCCGGATAAATCACGCGCTCCACCACCGGATGTTTTTGCAGCCACTGCGCGAGTTCCATCGCGTTCGCGCAATGTGCGCGCATGCGCAGGTGCAGCGTTTTCAAGCCGCGCATCGCGAGAAACGCATCGAACGGCCCCGCCACCGCGCCCACCGAGTTCTGCAG
>JBDTAJ010000028.1:0-10936 GCA_039924705.1 Rhodanobacteraceae bacterium | reverse complement strand
ATCATGTTGGGGCTGGTCAAGCTATTCAACGACAAGGATCTGGCGCTGATCGAATTGAATCCGCTGGCGATCGTGAAATCCGGAGATTTGATGGCGCTGGATGGCAAGGTCAATTCAGACGACAACGCGGAGTTTCGTCATCCGAAACTCGCCGCGATGCGCGATGTGTCGCAGGAGGATCCGGCCGAAGCGGAAGCCGCCGCGAATCATCTCAATTACGTGACCATGGACGGCTCGATCGGCTGCATGGTCAACGGTGCGGGCCTGGCGATGGCGACCATGGACGTGATCAAGCTGGCCGGCGGCGAGCCCGCCAATTTTCTCGACGTCGGCGGCGGCGCGACCAAGGAGCGCGTCACCGAGGCGTTCAAGTTGATCCTGTCGTCCGACAAGGTGCGCGCGATCCTAGTCAACATCTTCGGCGGCATCGTGCGCTGCGATCTGATCGCGGAGGGCATTATCGCCGCGGTCAAAGAGGTCGGCTTGCAGATCCCGGTGATCGTGCGGCTGCAAGGCACCAACGTCGAACAGGGCCGCGAGCTGCTGTCGCATTCCGGTTTGGCGATCACGCCGGCGGATGATTTGGACGATGCGGCGCAGAAAGCGGTGGCTGCTGCAAAAGCCGCCTGACGAACATCATGCGAATGCCAGATTTTCTTGCCCCCTTGACTCAATGGGGCGGCAGCGCCGCGAAACGGCGATGCGGGGGTGGTGGAAGCAACCTTCGCAGCTCGTCGTTGTACGACGAGCTGTGGATGATCGAAGCCTGCGCACTACAACATTGGAAGGACTATTCGGATGTCAGTGCTCGTCAATAAAACCACTAAACTCATCTGCCAGGGTTTCACCGGCCAGCAGGGCACGTTCCATTCTGAGCAGGCGCTGGACTACGGCACCAAGCTGGTCGGCGGGGTGACGCCCGGCAAAGGCGGCAGCGAGCACATCGGCCTACCGGTGTACGACACGGTGCAGGACGCGGTCGACGACACCGGCGCCGATGCATCGATGATCTTCGTGCCGCCGCCGTTCGCCGCGGATGCAATCCTCGAAGCCGCCGACGCTGGTATCCGCGTGATCGTCACCATCACCGAAGGCATTCCGGTGCTGGACATGCTGCGCGTCAAGAACGTGCTGCGCGAATATCCGGACACGGTACTGATTGGTCCGAATTGTCCCGGCATCATCACGCCGGGCGAATGCAAGATCGGCATCATGCCCGGCCACATCCACAAGCCCGGCAACGTCGGCATCGTCTCGCGTTCGGGCACCTTAACCTACGAAGCGGTTTATCAGACCACGCAGGCGGGCTTGGGCCAGAGCACCTGCATCGGTATCGGCGGCGATCCGATCAATGGACTCAACTTCATCGATTGCCTGAAACTCTTCCAAGCCGATCCGCAGACACAAGGCATCATCATGGTCGGTGAGATCGGCGGCAGTGCCGAAGAAGAGGCCGCCGAGTACATCGCGGAAAATGTGGCCAAGCCCGTGGTCGCTTTCATCGCCGGCGCCAGCGCGCCCGCGGGCAAGCGCATGGGCCACGCCGGCGCGATCATCTCCGGCGGCAAAGGCACCGCCGCGGCCAAGTTTGCGGCGTTGGAAGCCGCCGGCGTCACCACGGTCAAATCGCCCGCGGACCTTGGCATGACGCTGGCGCGCAAGATGAAGAAGTAAGCGTCGACGTCGCTGCACTACAATAAGAAGGCCGCGATCCATCGCGGCCTTCTTCTTTGCGGAAGCTTCGCATGACCAAGCTGCGCTTCGCGCTCGCGCAATGTGATTTTCCGGTCGGTGCCGTCGCGGCGAACGCGCGGCGGATGCGTGAACTGGCGGCGACCGCGAAAGAACAGAACGCCGCGCTGATCGCGTTCCCCGAATTGTCGCTGTGCGGTTATCTGGCCGAAGACCTGCTGTTGCGGCCGGGATTTCTCGTCACCTGCGCACACGAGCTGGTTGCGCTATCGCGCGACATCGACGGCATCACGGCCGTGTGCGGGCATCCGGATTCGCGGGGCGAGGTCTACAACGCCGCCAGCGTGTTGCGCGACGGCGGGATCGAATCGACCTATCGCAAGCAGGCGCTGCCGAACTACACGGTGTTCGACGAGCGGCGATATTTCCGTCCGGGCAACGAGGCGTCGGTGTTCGATTGCCAAGGCGTGCGTGTCGGATTGCTGATCTGCGAGGACATTTGGCAGCCGGAACCGGCGGCGAAAGCAAACGCGGCAGGCGCGGAACTGCTGCTGGTCATCAACGCCTCGCCCTACGATATGCAACAAGCCGCGACGCGTGAGCGGCTGCTGGCGCAACGCGCGCGCGAAAACGATCTGTCCATCGCCTATGTCAATGTGGTCGGCGGTCAGGATGATCTGCTGTTCGATGGCGCGTCGCTGCTGGTCGCGGCCGATGGGACGATCGCCGCGCGCGCGCCGGCGTTTGTCGAAGACTTGTTGTTCGCCGAATTCGATCGCGAGTCGCGGACGCTGCGTGCGCTCGATTGGCCGGAGCGCGGCGAAACCCGCGAGGAAGCGATCGTCTATGCCGGATTGACGCGCGGCGTGCGCGACTACGTGCGCAAGAATGGATTCGAAGGCGTGCTGCTCGGGCTCTCCGGCGGCATCGATTCGTCGCTGACGCTCGTCATCGCGGTCGATGCGCTGGGCGCGGATCATGTGACGGCGGTGATGTTGCCATCGCGCTACACCTCGGAGCTGTCGAAGCGCTGCGCGCGCGCGCAGGCGCAAACCCTCGGCGTCGAGTATCTCGACTTATCGATCGAGCCGGCATTCGCGGCTTTCGCGTCGACGTTGACACCGGCAATTGGCGGCGCGCTGTCGGACATCACCGCGCAGAATCTGCAATCGCGCAGCCGCGGCGTGTTGCTGATGGCGCTCAGCAACCAGACCGGACGCCTGTTGTTGACGACCGGCAACAAGAGCGAGATGGCGGTCGGCTACGCCACGATGCATGGCGACATGTGTGGGGGATATGCGCCGCTCAAGGACTGCTACAAGACGCTGGTGTATCGATTGGCGCGCTGGCGCAACGCGCCGGGAATCGGAAATCGGGAGTCGGGAGCCGGAACGCCGCAACAGCCGGTGATCCCGCCGGCCGTGATCGAGCGCGCGCCGTCGGCGGAATTGCGCGCGGAGCAGACCGATCAGGATTCGCTGCCGCCTTACGAAATGCTGGACGCGATCCTCGCGCGTTACATCGAAGGCGCGCAGTCGCAGACGGAAATGGTCGCCGCCGGTTTCGATGCCGACACCGTGCAGCGCGTGGTGCGCATGGTTCACTCAAGCGAATTCAAACGCCGCCAATCCGCGCCCGGCCCGCGCGTATCGACCTGCGCGTTCGGCCGCGAGCGGCGGTATCCCATCAGCTCAGGTTGGCGCTGACGTGATGTCTCAGTAGTGCCCCGACAGCGGGATCGCGCGGCGCAGTGTCGATGGGAATCTCGGCCAGCCTTTGGGGTCGCGCAGGTACGGGTGATTCGGATAGTTGAGCTTCAAGGTGCGGGTCGCCTGCTCGGAGAGTTCAGGTCGGCCGAGCTTGGCGTAGCTCTTGGCCAACACCGCCAGCGCGTCGGCGACCTGCGGCGTGCGCTGGTAATGCTCGATCAGGTATTCGGCGCGATTGGCCGAAGCCACGTAGGCTTGACGGCGCAAATAATACTCGGCGACGTTCAACTCGGACTGCGCTAGCCCGTTGCGCAGCCAGACCATGCGTTGGCGCGCGTCGGATGCATAACGCGAACTCGGATACCGCAGTACCAGCAGATTGAAATCGTCGAACGACTGCAGTCCGTAACCCGGGTCGCGTTGCGATTTGTCGCGATCGGTGAAGTTCTCCAAGGCGCTGCCGGTGCGATCGAAATTGATCAGTCCGCGCAGGTAGTACGCGTAGTCGATATGCTTGTGGGCAGGATAAGTCTTGATGAAGGTATTTACCGCGGAATAGGCGTCTTCCGGCTTGTCATCCTTGTAGTCGGTGTAGGCCAGATCGAGTTGCGACTGTTCGGTATAGGGTCCGTAAGGAAAGCGTGCGATCAGCCGCTGGTATTGCTTCTCGGCCCGCTCGTAATTGCCGTTGTGCAGATTTTCCGTGGCAACGTTGTAGAGCTGGTCCACCGGCAACGTGTCGGCTTCATCGCCCTTGTTGTTGCCGCGATGGAAAAACGAACACGCGGCCAGTGCTAGCAGCAACGGCGGAAGCAGCGCGATTTTCAGGCAGGAACGCGGAAACGGAGAGCGCATAAAGGATGTCTTGTGCGAACGCAAGCGGCGATGATAGCCGAAATCCGCGTGATGTCGCCGGCGGGGTATCGGGCCGCCCGATGAATCCGCCGACGCAATGCGCTCGCGTGCCGGCCGAGGTAGCGGGTCGGCGTTTCGACCAGGTCCTGGCCGGATTGTTCCCGGAGCATTCGCGCTCGCGGCTGGCCGGGTGGATCAAGTCCGGTGCGGCACTGCTGGATGGCAAAACCGTCGCACCCCGATATTCCGTGCGCGGCGGCGAAGCGGTCGAATTAACCGCCGTCGAGGAGGTCGCGGTCGAAGCCGCGCCGGAGCCGATCGCGCTCAACATCGTCCATGAGGATGCTGATCTGCTGGTGATCGACAAACCGGCCGGATTGGTGGTGCATCCCGGTGCGGGCAATCCGCGTGGCACACTCCAGAATGCGTTGCTGCACCACGATCCGCATCTGGCGACGATCCCGCGCGCGGGGATCGTGCACCGGCTGGACAAGGATACTTCCGGCCTGCTGGTGATCGCGCGCAGCTTGCGCGCGCATACCGCATTGGTTGCGATGCTGGCCGCGCGGAATATACATCGACGTTACGCGGCGATCGTGCTGGGCGTGCCGGTCGCCGGGGGCAGCGTGGACGCGCCGCTGGATCGCCACCCGATCGATCGCGTGCGCCGCGCGGTGCGCGAGGGCGGCCGGCCGGCATTGACGCACTATCGCGTGCGCGAACGCTTTCGCGCGCACGCGCTCTTGCAATGCGAACTGGAAAGCGGGCGCACCCATCAGATCCGCGTGCACATGGCGCATGCCGGGCATCCCTTGGTCGGCGATCAGCTTTACGGCGGCGGCTTGAAACTGCCGCGTGGAGCGACGCCGGCATTGATCGAAACGCTGCGCCATTTCAAACGACAGGCGCTGCACGCCGAGCGGCTCGCTTTCGCGCATCCCGTCAGCGACAAGCCGATGCGCTTCGGTGCGCCACCGCCCAAGGATTTTGTCGACCTCTTGGAAGCATTGCGAGCGGACGCGAAGAATTAAGACGCGAGATGAACAGCGGAAGCAGTACGCGCGATGCGCGAAAGTTATGCTCGGCGGTTCTTTGCTCGTCATCCCGGCGTAGACCGATCCGGTGACTTTGAACCACGAGCATCTACACGACAAACGGACCAATGCTGCTCGATTCCAACTATTGGATCACCCCCGACTGGCCCGCGCCACCGAACGTGCGCGCGGCCGTGACCACGCGCTTCGGCCCGGGTGTGCCGGAACCTCCCTTCGAGGCCTTCAATCTCGGAACGCGTTGCGGCGATGACCTGCAAGCCGTCGCGGCGAACCGCGCGCGTTTGCGGGAAGCCTTGGTACTGCCGTCCGAACCTTGCTGGTTGCGGCAATTTCACGGCACGCATGTCGCCATCGAGCCGCAACACGACGAGCCGCAAGCCGACGCCGCGGTCACGCGCACTCCCGGCACCGTACTGGCGATCCTCACGGCGGATTGCCTGCCGGTGTTTTTTTGCGCCGAGGATGGTTCCGAAGTCGCCGCCGCGCACGCCGGCTGGCGCGGACTCTCGGCAGGCATGGTGGAAAATACCCTGGCGGCAATGCGCACGCCGGATGGCAACATCATGGCGTGGCTGGGTCCGGCGATCGGACGGTGTGCGTATGAAGTCGGCGAGGAGGTGCGCGATGCTTTCGTCGCTCACGATCGCGCGGCGGCGAAAGCCTTCACCCTCTCCCGAACGGAATATTGGTTCTGCGATTTGTGCGAACTCGCGCGGCAGCGATTATTCGACGCAGGCGTCACGCGCATCTTCGGCGGCGGTTTCGACACCTTTTCCGACCCGAGATTTTATTCGCACCGCCGCGATGGGGCGCGCAGCGGACGCTTCGCCAGTTTGATCCATATTGCGTCATCGGACCCAGCAAGTTCGCTTGAACGGCATCGATAGCGGCCACATTTTCCACATAACGGGCGGCGCGTCTCGTCGGAATTTTTGGAGGAACTCATCCATGCGCACCGAAAAACTCACCTCGCGTTTCCAGCAGGCGCTCGCCGACGCGCAGAGCTTGGCGGTCGGACGCGACCACAACATGCTGGAGCCGGCGCACGTGCTGGCGGCGCTGCTGGATCAACAAGGTGGCTCGACCGCGCCGCTATTGACGCAGGCGCAAGTCAACGTGCCGGTGCTGCGTGCGCGCGTCGGCGAAATCCTCGATCGTCTGTCGCGCGTGTCGGGTCAGGAAGGCAACATCAATGTCTCCAACGAATTGAACCGGTTGCTCAATCTCACCGACAAGCTGGCGCAGCACCGCGGCGATCAATTCATCGCGTCCGAGTTGTTCGTGCTGGCGTGTCTGGACGACAAGGGCGAAGCGGGTCGTGCGTTGAAAGCGGCCGGCGCGACCAAGGTCAACATCGAAGCGGCGATCGACGCCCTGCGCGGAGGCGAAAAAGTGCAATCGGAAAATGCGGAAGACCAGCGTCAGGCGTTGGAGAAGTACACCGTCGATCTCACCGCGCGCGCGGAATCGGGAAAACTCGATCCGGTGATCGGCCGCGACGAGGAAATCCGCCGCGTAATCCAGGTGCTGTCCCGGCGCACCAAGAACAATCCGGTGCTGATCGGCGAACCGGGTGTGGGCAAGACTGCGATCGTGGAAGGGCTCGCACAGCGCATCGTCAATCACGAAGTGCCCGAAGGGCTGCGCGACAAGCGCCTGCTGTCGCTGGACATGGGTTCGCTGATCGCCGGCGCCAAGTTTCGGGGTGAGTTCGAGGAACGCCTGAGGGGCGTGCTCAAGGATCTTTCCAAACAGGAAGGCGGGATCATCCTGTTCATCGACGAGCTGCACACGGTGGTCGGCGCAGGCAAGGCGGAAGGGTCGATGGACGCCGGCAACATGCTGAAGCCGGCGTTGGCGCGCGGCGAGCTGCACTGCATCGGCGCGACTACGCTGGACGAATACCGCAAGTACATCGAAAAAGACGCAGCGCTCGAGCGGCGCTTCCAGAAGGTGTTCGTGGGCGAGCCGAGCGTTGAGGACACCATCGCGATCCTGCGCGGCCTGAAAGAAAAATATGCGGTGCATCACGGCGTGGAAATCACCGATCCAGCGATCGTCGCCGCGGCCGCGTTGTCGCACCGCTACATCGCTGACCGGCAATTGCCGGACAAGGCGATTGATCTCATGGACGAAGCCGCGTCGCGCATCCGGATGGAAATCGATTCCAAGCCGGAGGAGTTGGATCGTCTGGAACGGCGCCTGATCCAGTTGAAGATCCAACGCGAGGCGTTGAAGAAAGAGAAGGATCCGGAATCAAAAAAACGTCTTGGCGACCTGGAAACCGACATCGACAAACTGGAACGCGGATTCTCCGACTTGAACGAGGTATGGAAATCGGAGAAGGCGACGTTGCAAGGCGCGACCCGGATCAAGGAACAGATCGAGCAGGCCAAATTGGAACTGGAAACCGCGCAGCGCGGACAGGATTACGCGCGCATGAGTGAGCTGCAATACGGCAAATTACCGGAGCTGGAAAAACAACTGGCCGCCGCGCAAGTCGCCGAGAAAAAGGGGTTCACCCTGCTGCAGGACAAGGTGACCGCGGAGGAAATCGCGCAGGTCGTGTCGCGTTGGACCGGCATTCCCGTGTCGCGGATGCTGGAAGGCGAGCGCGAAAAATTGCTGCATATGGAAGACGCGCTACACAAGAACGTCATTGGCCAGGAAGAAGCGGTGAAAGCCGTGGCCGACGCGATCCGTCGGGCCCGCGCTGGGTTGTCCGATCCGAACCGGCCGATCGGCTCGTTCCTGTTTCTCGGGCCCACTGGTGTCGGCAAGACCGAACTTTGCAAAGCGCTCGCGGGATTCCTGTTCGACACCAGCGAGGCGATGGTGCGCATCGACATGAGCGAATTCATGGAGAAGCATTCGGTTGCGCGCTTGATCGGTGCGCCGCCCGGTTATGTCGGTTACGAGGAAGGCGGTTATCTCACCGAAGCCGTCCGTCGCCGTCCGTATAGCGTGATCCTGCTCGACGAGGTCGAGAAGGCGCATCACGACGTGTTCAATATCCTGTTGCAGGTGTTGGACGATGGGCGCTTGACGGATGGGCAAGGCCGCACCGTGGATTTCCGCAACACGGTGATCGTGATGACGTCCAATCTCGGTTCGCAACAGATCCAGGAAATCGCCGCGAGCGGCATCGACGAAGATTCGCCGGAAGCTTACACGCAGATGAAAGCCGCGGTGATGGGCGTGGTGCAGGCGCATTTCCGCCCGGAATTCGTCAACCGGCTGGACGAAATCGTGGTGTTCCATCCGCTCGACAAGGCGCAGATCCGCGAAATCGCGCGGCTGCAGACGCAGTATCTGGCCAAGCGTCTGGCCGAACGCCAAATCGGACTTGAGATTTCCGATGCTGCGCTGATACTGCTCGGCAACACCGGCTTCGATCCTGTCTATGGCGCGCGGCCATTGAAGCGCGCGATCCAGCAGCAGCTTGAAAATCCGCTGGCCACGAAAATACTCACGGGCGAATTTGCCGCGGGCGACACCGTGCACGTGAACACGCAGGGAGGTCAGCTAGTGTTTCGCAAGAGCTGATCAGTGCATCGATATCCATCTCAATCATCCATTTCAATCCTGCTAAATCACGGAAAATTGTCTGGTTTTTTACGCCAGCTCCTGCCTATTTCCGGTTCAAAGCGGCGTTCTTGCTAAAATTGCGTCATGTTCTCCACCAATTGCCCATGATCTCCTTTCGAAACTTCGCCCTCCGCCGGGGCGAGCGCCTGCTGCTTTCCGATATGGACCTCGCCGTGCACGCCGGTTGGCGGGTGGGCGTGGTCGGCCGCAACGGCTGCGGCAAGTCATCGCTCTTCGCAGCCTTGATGGGTGAACTGGAAGCCGACCGCGGCGATCTGGACGTGCCACAGCGTTTGCGCATCGCAAGCGTGGCCCAGGAAATGCCATCGTTGGCCGATGCCGCGATCGACTTCGTGCTGGGCGGCGACGCGCAAGTCGCCATGGCTATCCGCGATGAAGCCGACGCGATGGCGCGCGAGGATTACGAAGCGGTCGCCGTCGCGCATCATCGCTTGGAGGAACTCGATGGCTACGACGCCAACGCGCGCGCCGGATGCCTGCTGCATGGACTCGGCTTCCCCGCCGAAACCCACGGCAAAGCGGTGTCGACATTCTCCGGCGGCTGGCGCGCGCGTTTGAATCTGGCGCGCGCGTTGATGACGCCCAGCGATTTGTTGTTGCTCGACGAGCCGACCAACCATCTCGACCTCGACGCGCTGCTGTGGCTGGAGCAGTGGTTGCTGAAATATCCCGGCACGCTGCTGCTGATTTCGCATGACCGCGAATTTCTCGACAACGTCGCTACGCATACGCTGCATCTGCACGAGGGCAAGGCGAAGTTGTACAGCGGCGATTACACCGCGTTCGAGCACCAGCGCGCCGAGCACTTGCGCTTGCAGCAGATCGCATTTGAGAAAGAACAGGTCGAACGCGCGCATCTGGAGAGCTTCATCGCGCGTTTCAAGGCCAAGGCCAGCAAGGCCAAGCAGGCGCAATCGCGCATGAAGCGGCTGGCCAAACTGGCGGGCACCGCGGCGGTGCGCGCCGAGCGTTCGCTGCACGTCGAATTTCCCGCTCCGGCGAAGTTGCCGAATTCGTTGATCCGATTGAACCATGTGGAGGCAGGCTACGGCGCGACGCGCATTCTTGCCGACGTCGGCTTTGGCCTCGAAGCCGGCGACCGCGTCGGCCTTCTCGGCCCCAGCGGGGCGGGTAAATCGACGCTGGTCAAAACGCTGGTCGGCGAATTACCATTGCTGGCGGGCGAACGCAACGCGCATCCCGATCTTCGCATCGGCTATTTCGCGCAGCATACGGTCGAGTCGTTGCGCGCCGGGCAATCGCCGATCGATCATCTGCGCGACTTGTCGCCCGCCGCGCCGGCCCAGGCGCTGCGCGATTTCCTCGGCACGTGGAATTTTCCCGGCGAGCGCGCGTTCGAGAATATCGACACGTTTTCCGGCGGCGAACGCGCGCGTCTCGCGCTGGCGCTGATCGCTTGGCGGCAACCCAACGTGCTGCTGCTGGATGAGCCGACCAATCATCTGGACCTCGACATGCGCGAGGCGCTGGCCGAGGCCTTGAGCGACTTCGACGGCGCGATCGTGCTGGTATCGCACGACCGGCATTTGATCGGACTGGTGTGCGAAACCTACTGGCGTGTCGCGCACGGGCATGTCGAGGCGTTCGATGGCGATCTCGAACAATACGCGGCGTGGCTGCGTTCGCGTCCGGTGTCACTGCAAGCCGCATCGTCCGCGGCATCCCTTGCCACCGCTGCAGCAGCGAAGACCGTCGCGACGGTCGCGAACAAATCCGCGAAACCCAATCCGCACAAATTGACGCAGGCCGAGGCCAAGCTGGGCGAACTGCAGGCCCGCATCGACGTGCTGGATACAGCGCTCGCCGATTCGGAGTTGTATTCGGATGGCAACGCGCGCGTGGCGGAATTGTCTCGGCAGCGCGCCGTGTTGGCGGAGAAGATCGCAACGGTGGAGGAACAACTGCTGGCACTGTACGAAGCGGATGCCGCGTAAGCAACCCTTGATTCACAACGCGCGTGCGCCAAACTAGCGGCAATTGTTGCCGATGATCGAG
>JBDTAJ010000027.1:0-4346 GCA_039924705.1 Rhodanobacteraceae bacterium | reverse complement strand
TCGAAATCGCGCCAATCGGCGCGCGTGAGCGGCGCGATCTGTCCGGCGCAGGCGTCTTCCGCGCTGTCGACGACCACGAAACGCGCGCCCAGCGGCGCACCGGCCAGGATCAGCATGCGCGCGAGCTGGCCGCCGCCCAGAATACCAATGATATTCAAGGGCAGCACCGCCACACGATCGCCGTATCGCCTTTCATGCGAACCCGCACGGCACCGACTCCCCCTCTCCCGCTCGCGGGAGAGGGCAAGGGGTGAGGGCGAACATGCCAAAACGTATCATTGCCGCCTCCCACTCGCGCTGCGCGCTCGTGCCCCACCCCCGCTTGCGGGTGGAGTTTTCCGCGGATCGGGGTGTTTCAACACCTGCGCGGTTTGTTCCGCGCGATATTTCTCCAGCGCCCTCGCGGTTTTCGCGTCGTGCAGCGAGACGATCGCCGCAGCCAGCAGCGCGGCATTGATCGCGCCGGCCTTGCCGATCGCCAACGCGCCGACCGGAATACCCGCCGGCATCTGCGCGATCGACAGCAGCGAGTCCAACCCTTTCAACGTTTTCGACTCCACCGGCACGCCCAGCACCGGCACCCGGGTCTTGGCCGCCAGCATGCCGGGCAGATGCGCGGCCCCACCCGCGCCGGCGATGATCGCCTGCAGGCCCCGCACTGCGGCGGTTTCCGCGTAGGCAAACAGCTTGTCGGGCGTTCGATGCGCCGACACCACTTCGACTTCGTGCGCGATGCCCAGCGACGCCAGCGTCGCCGCCGCGTGCTGCAGGGTTTCCCAGTCCGACTGCGAGCCCATCACCACGCCCACAAGAGGTGCCTGCTGATCACGTTTCATGGCCGGGCCGCCGCAAAACGGTTATTGTACGCGAGCGCGTCGGGGCAAGCCCGATCGCGCCAAACCAAATCCGGAGATCAACCCGCGTGGACAAACGCCTGCTCGATATTCTGTGCGACCCGGTCAGCAAGACTCCGCTGCGCCTGCTCTCCACCGCCGAACTGGACGCGCTCAACCGCGCGATCGGAAGTGGCGCCGTCGACAAGGTCAATGGCGAAAAAGTTTCGTCCCCGCTTGCCGCGGGGCTGATCACCGTGGACAGCAAGGTGATCTACCGTATCGAGGACGACATTCCGGTGATGCTAGCCGACGAGGGCATCGGCACCGTCCAGCTCAACGATTTTCCTCGTTGAACGCGCTTCGCTAAATGCGGCACCTATTGCGTGACGCCGGTCACGTTCCGCAGATTGGCGTCCGCCATACTTTGGAAACAACCGTGCCGCGCGAGCAATCCCTCCGATGACCACGCCCCAGCACGATCCGCATCCAGACGACAACAAGGTCGTCGAACTCTCGGGCCGTGGCGATCCGCGCAACGAACGCATCGGCGAACTGCTGGGAGCAGTGCGCGCGCTCACTCTGAAACGCAGCCACGAGCTCGCTTCCACGTTGCTCGACAACGTCGACGACGCACTGTTCGATCTGGCCGAGAAGGCCGAGAGCAACGCAGCACAGACGCAATACTTCGACGGCATGCGCGAACTGCGCAAGAAGCGCCCCCTGGTGGAGCGGCTTTTCGGCGAGCAGATGGCGCGTGGCTTCGCCGATTTCGCCGCCGGACGCCCGCGAGCGGCACGCGGCGAACAGGCGCCATCAGGTTCCGGCAACTCCGAGCTCACGTTGGTGGACGACCGCGAACTGGAGGAATCGCTGGCGATCGCCAGCATGGTGAGCAAGGCGGAAGGCCGTCTGTCCAGCCCGCTGCACGCATTGAACCAGCGCCTCGCGGTGATCTGCGGCGGCTTGAGGATCGACGACGTCAACAACCCGCTGGGACCGACCGCGCTGGCGTTGGCATTCCGTTCCGCGTTGCGCGAGATCGACGTCGGCATCAACGTGCGGCTGATCGTGCTCAAATTGTTCGAGCGTTACGTGGTGGCCGGACTGGACGCGCTTTATCACGAAGTCAATGCGCTGCTGATGCAAGCCGGAGTGTTGCCGCACTTGCGCCATGCAGTAACGCGCGCAAGCGCGACGGCCGAGGGCGCGCACGTTGTGGAACGCGCGGCGGGTGAAAGTTCCACAGGGGCATCGATTTCGACATCGGCATCGCTGGCCAGTGAATCGGCCGGCTTGCATGCCGAGCTGATGCACACCCTGACCGCGCTGCTGTCCGCGCGTCGCCATCGCGAGCGCCCGGCGGAAGCGCCGTCGGGGAGTGGCGGCACGATCGCCTCGCTGACACCCGCCGAACTGCTCGGCGCACTGACCCTGTTGCAGGGCGAAGCCGCGCCGCTGCCAGCGCAACCGGTGACGATCGAAACCGGCGCCGCCGTCGATATGGTGCAGCGTCTTAAAGAGGAACTGATGGCGCAGATCCAGCGTCTGTCGGGGCAAGCCAAGAGCCACGTTTCCGGCGCGGACGAGGACACCATCGATCTTGTCGGCATGTTGTTCGAGTTCCTTCTGCAGGATCGCACCATCCCCGCGCCGATGCAGGTGCTGTTGTCGCGCCTGCAGATTCCGTATCTGAAGGTCGCGATCCTAGACCGGCGGATGTTCGCGCACGCCTCGCATCCCGCGCGTCGGCTGTTGGATATCCTCGCCGACACCACCAAGGGCTGGTCGGAGGAATCCGATCGTGACCGTCGCCTCTACGACAAAGTCAAAGGCGTGGTCGAGGCGTTGCTCGCGGATTTCGACGACGACATCGGCGTGTTCGAGCGCCACCTCGCCGACTTCACCGCTTTCGCGGACAACAACCGCAAGCGCGCGGACCTGGCCGAGCAGCGCGCTGCCGAAGCCGCGCGTGGCCGTGAACGCTTGCAGGAAGCGCGCCGCCGCGCCGTGCGCGAAATCGTCACGCGCCTCGAAGGCCGGCCATTGCCCGCGCTGTTGCAGGGCGTGCTGACCCGGCCGTGGGCGAATTACCTGGTGCTGGTGCTGCTGCGTCAGGGGGAGCAGTCCGGCGAGTTGCATGCCGCGCTGCGTTTCGTCGACGATTTCGTGATGAGCGCGCAACCGCTGGCCGACGAGGGCGCACGTGAGCACCTGCGCGCGCTGCTGCCTTCGCTCGAGAAAACATTGCGCCAGGGATTGATCACGGTCGCGTTCCAGGAACCGGACTTGCGCCGCCTGCTGGATCAATTGCACGATTTCTGGCGGCGCCAGCTCGGCGGGGAATCCACCTCGCCTGCCGCCGAAGCCGGTGCGCAAATCGATGAAGCGCTGCCGATCCCGGTCAGCGTCGAGTCGGTCGTCGCGGAGGATCTTTCCGGGCCAGCGCAAGAAGTGCAAGCCGAAATATCCGTCGAGGAAGCCGAGTGGATACAGATTGTGCGCAACCTCAAGGTCGGCGCATGGATCGAATTCGCCGGCGAGGCCGACGCGCGCGAACGCGCCAAACTGTCTTGGATCAGCCCGATCAGCGGCAAGTACCTGTTCGTCAATCGGCGCGGCCTAAAGGTCGCCGATCGCACCGCGCAGCAGCTCGCTGCGGAACTGTGTGACGGCCGCGCGCTGGTGCTGGAGGAAGTACCGCTGTTCGATCGCGCGCTGGATGCCATCGTCGAGCGCTTGCGTCAAGCGCAGGCCGAACGGCAGACGCAGGGCGGTTAGGAATCTCCGCAAAGCTTCCTTGGCGCGGAAAGCTTGCGCCTGCGACAATCCCGCACTCGTTACCGGGTTGTCAGCCATGTCGGATCCAATTGCCGCGCCATCACAGGACGTGATCGACGCTGATGTGCGCCGCGCGCTGGGCGAAGACATCGGCCCCGGCGATGTCACCGCCGATCTGATTGATGCCGATGCCCGCGCTAGCGCTCGCATCGTCTGCCAGGAACCGGCGGTGATTGCCGGCATCCTGTGGGCTGCTACGTGTTTCCGCGAACTCGATCCGCGAACGCGCATCGAATGGTCGCACGCCGACGGCGATCGTATCGTCGCCGACACGGTGCTGTGCACCATCGATGGCAACGCGCGCGCGCTGGTCGGCGGCGAGCGTTGCGCGCTGAATTTCCTGCAAACACTGACGGCCGTGGGGACGGTGACGCGCCAATACGTCGACGCCGTCGCCGGCACGGGCGCCACGATCCTCGATACCCGCAAGACGCTGCCCGGCTTGCGCCTCGCGCAGAAATACGCGGTGCGCTGCGGCGGCGGCGCCAACCACCGCATCGGCCTGTATGACGCAATCCTGATCAAGGAAAACCATATCGCCGCCGTCGGCGGCATCGCCTCGGCCGTCGCCACGGCACGCGCGCGTCATCCCAGTCTGCTGTTGGAAATCGAAGTGGAATCCCTCGACGAATTGCGGCAGGCGCTCACCGTCGGCGCGGATCGGGTGCTGCT
>JBDTAJ010000026.1:0-7560 GCA_039924705.1 Rhodanobacteraceae bacterium | reverse complement strand
CGCGCATGCGTTCGGCCGAGGCATCAAACTGCGCCGCATCGCCGCGCTCGTAGTAAAAACGGCACAGCGCGAGGTGCGCATCGAGATCGCCGGGATGATCGGCGATGCGCACGTGCAGCGCGCCCTCGCGTTCGGCCTCGATCGCGGCATCGTCGGGCGCACGCGCCAACGGCGATTCGCCGAAATGGTCGGCCAGCGAAGGTTGGGTGTCAAGCGGCTCCGGCAACGTGCGCGGCCGGCGGCGCAGCAGCCCGAGCAGGATCAGCGCCAGTATCACGATCCCACCGATCACCCAGGTTAATGCCTGCCGATACCACGGCAAAGCCTCGGCGGGTGGAGTTTCCATGCGCGGCGACGCCTGTTTGACCGATGCGGTTTGCGTGGCAGTTTTGTTGAACAGCGCGGGCGTCGTGACCGTCGCTGGTTGCGAAGCCGCCGTCGTGGCGGTTGCCGGCGCGGCAGTCGTCGATGTCGTTGGCGCCGGCACAACTCTGGCAGCGGGCCTGGGCGCGGCGGCCGTCGCACCCGCGGCCGGTGCAGGCTTGGCGGCCTGCTGCGCCTCGGCGAGTTTGCGTTGCAACTCGGCGATCTGCGCATCCTTCATGCCCAACAGTTTCTGGTTCTTGCCGCTGATGTCCTCTAGATCTTTGACCCGCGATTGCAGATCGCTGTCCTCTTGCTTCGCGTTAGCCAGTGTCTCCTTGGTCGTGGCCAGTTGCTGCTTGAGGTCCGCGACGGTGTCGCTGCTGGTGCCGCCGCTCTGCCCCGGGCGACTCGCCGCCGAACCCCCGCCCTGCGCGGGTGGCACCAGCGCGAGTCGATCGGAGGGGTTGGCCGATTTCGCAGCAGCCGAAGGCGACGTCGCCGGTTGCGCCGATGGCGCCGAATTTTCCGCGACCACGGTCGCCTTGCGCACGGCGGCGCCGCGCCAGTCCTCGTATTGACGATGCACTTGTGCGCGCGCTTGCGCTGCGCTGGTCGCGTCGATCGCGTCGTGGGTCGGGATACGCAGGATCGCCCCACTGCGCAGCGAATTGATATTGTCGCGATAGAACGCGTCCGGATTGGTTTGCTTCAGCGCCAGCATCATCTGATCCACATCGACGCGGGGGTCGGGACGCGTCTGTCGCGCGATCTTGTAGAGCGTGTCGCCGTGTCCGACGGTGTATTCGACGCTGGGAGCGGGACTGGGCGCGGCGGTCGCGGCAGGCGGCGTATAGGTCGGCTGTGGTGCCGTGGAGCGCGCTGGTTGCGCTGCAGGTTGTTGCGGCATCGAGCGCGGCTGCGGTTGGGGCTGCGACGCAGGCGCCTGCTGCACCGGCACAGGCGTCGGAGCGAACGGCGCCGCTGCCGTTCCCTGCGCGGGCGCGGGCGTTTCCTCCTCGCCAGGTGGCGTGGAGGCGATCACCGGATCCAGCAGCACGGTGTATTCGCGCAATTGCCGGCCCTTGCGGGTATTCACCTGCAGCAGAAAATCCAGATAGGGATCGCCCACCGGCTGATCGCTGGTGACCAGCACGATCTGGTGGCCGGTGCTGTCCGTGACGACGTTGAAATGCAGATCGATGGCGGACGGACGCGACAGCCCCGCGCGCGCGAAATCGGCGTCGGAGGCGAGGCCGACGGTGAGTCCCTGCGCTTCGGCGAGATTGTCGAGCTGGACCGGGATCTCCGCCACCAGCGGCTCGTCCAACGCAGACTTGACGCGGATCTGGCCCAATTGCAGCGCCAGTGCGGGCGCGCTGCCCAAGGTTAGGGCGACGGCCAAGGTGAGTTTCAACATTGACTTCATCGTCGTGGTCCCCGGTGACAGCTTGCGCATCCCCGCGCGTGAAAGCGGCCAAAGCCGCCATCCATGGCCACGGGCTCCGTGGCCGCACTTCTCAATTCGCATGCCGTGCTTGCGGCAGCCTAAACCCGTGCGAGGCCGACCGCGCAAGATTGGCCGCGCAAGGGTAGTCCACAAACGGATTTTGACCAAGCCCGGCTCGACGCAAGCGATCAATGGCCGCCTGCCTTGGCGGCGGGTTTGACGGGTGCGCGCACCTTGTCCGCCTGCAAGGCGTCCAATTGGCGTTGCAACTCGGCGATTTCGCGGTCGCGTTGCGCCTGCGCCGCGCGATCGGCGGCGGATCGTTTTTCCAGTTCCGTCATCCGCGCATGCCATTGCCCCGAGTGTATGCGCTGCCGTTGCAACGCGGTGTCGGCGTCATGCAGCTGCCTTGCGGTTTTCGAAACGGACGGCGCATCTGTTTCCGTTGCGGGCGATGCAAGGACGATTGCTGGCGACGCAATCGCCAGTGCAACGCAGATTGGCGCGATGCGCGCGTTCACAGATAATCCCTGACCAGCAGTTCCGCGATCTGCACCGCGTTGAGCGCCGCGCCCTTGCGGATATTGTCCGACACCACCCACAAGTCGATGCCGCGCGGATGCGAGATATCCTCTCGGATACGGCCGACGAATACCGCGTCCTTGCCGGCCGCGTGTCCGACCGGGGTCGGATAGCCACCGGGCTCGCGCTCGTCGACCAGCACCACACCGGGCGCATTGCGCAACAGTTCGCGTGCCTGCTCGATCGACATTTTTGCGCGCGTCTCGATATGCACCGCTTCCGAATGTCCGTAGAACACCGGCACGCGCACGCATGTCGGGTTCACCTGGATCGCATCGTCCTGCAGGATTTTGCGCGTCTCCCACACCATTTTCATTTCTTCCCTGGTGTAGCCGTTGTCCTGGAAGTCGTCGATCTGGGGGATCACATTGAAGGCGATCTGTGCCTGGAATTTTTTCGGCGCGGCATCCTGGAAGCTCAACATCGCGGCGGTCTGGCGGCCGAGTTCTTCCATCCCGGATCGTCCCGCACCGGACACCGACTGATAGGTCGCCACGTTGATGCGTTCGATGCCGACCGAGCGGTGGATCGGCGCCAACGCCACCAGCATCTGCATGGTCGAGCAATTCGGGTTGGCGATGATGCCACGATTGGTGTAATGGGCGATTGCGCGCGGGTTGACCTCGCTCACCACCAGCGGCACGTCGTCGACGTAACGAAACTCCGAGGTGTTGTCGATCACCACCGCGCCCGCGGCGGCCGCGCGCGGCGCGTGTTCACGCGATACCTTGCCGCCGGCGGAAAAGAACGCGATGTCGATGCCGGCGAAGTCAAACGTCGCCAGATCGCGCACCGTCATTTGCCTACCGCCGAACGATAACCTGCCACCGGCGGAACGCGCGCTGGCCAATGGCGTCAGCTCGCCGACCGGAAACTTGCGCTCGCCGAGGATCGACAGCAACGCCTCGCCGACCGCGCCGGTGGCGCCGGCGATGGCGACGTTGTAGTGAGCTTTTTTCTTGACCATTCTTTACATCACGGGGATGGATTCAAAAAAGTTATCGTGGTCGATTTTTTCGGTCAGAGCGGTCTGAAAGCGTCGCGAGCGAAGGCAGGCTGCGCGCCGGAGCGGAGGAACCGGAGTGTACACGTCACTACTTGAGGATTCCTTGGCCCCAAAGCGGTATATCCCTGTACCGGGCCTGATCCAAGCATCGCCGGCGCGCGACATCATGATTCGAATCAGACCGAGCACAGCAGTTTTGCAGACTGCTCTTTACAGGATGCGCGGCTTCACGTTGCCCACATCGCCGCACTGCGCGCGATGCCGCAACGCCTGATCCATCAGTACCAACGCGACCATGGCTTCCGCGATCGGCGTGGCTCGGATGCCCACGCAGGGATCGTGACGACCCTTGCTCACGACTTCCACCGGCTCGCCGGCGAGGTTCACGCTGCGGCCGGGTTTCAAAATGCTGGAGGTCGGTTTCAAGGCGATCGAGGCCAGAATGTCCTGCCCACTGGAAATCCCGCCGAGAATCCCGCCGGCGTAGTTCGACAGAAATCCTTGAGGCGTGATCTCGTCGCGGTGTTGCGATCCTTTTTGCGCAATGCACGCGAAACCGGCACCGATCTCCACGCCCTTGACGGCGTTGATCGACATCAGCGCCGACGCCAGCTCGGCATCGAGCTTGCCGTACACCGGTTCGCCCCAACCCGGCGGAACCTTTTCCGCGATTACGTTGATGCGTGCGCCGACCGAATCGCCCGACTTGCGCAGCGCGTCGATATACTTTTCCAGTTTTGTAACCATCGACGCGTCCGGCCAGAAAAAAGGATTGCCGTCGACCGCGTCGAAATCGATTCCCACGCAGGGCGACAAGTCCGGTGTCAGTTCGCCGATCTGAGCGAGCCAGCCGCGCACGCGCACACCGAATTTTTCCGAGAGCCATTTCTTGGCGATCACCGCCGCGACCACGCGCATGGTGGTTTCGCGCGCGGACGCGCGACCGCCGCCGCGCGGATCGCGCACACCGTACTTCTGCAGATAGGTGTAATCGGCGTGACCGGGGCGGAAGGTGTCCGCCAGCGCGTCGTAGTCCTTGGGACGCGCATCGGTGTTGCGGATCAGCAGCGCAATCGGTGTGCCGGTGGTCTTGCCCTCGTATACACCGGACAGGATTTCGACT
The DNA here is from genome assembly GCA_039924705.1 of Rhodanobacteraceae bacterium. Classification (GTDB taxonomy): domain Bacteria; phylum Pseudomonadota; class Gammaproteobacteria; order Xanthomonadales; family Rhodanobacteraceae; genus 66-474. Next base: position 3,036 of record JBDTAJ010000026.1, on the reverse strand, counting down.
TCATCGGCTTCATGCCGCTGCGAGGTGTGGCGAGACTTGCCGGTCGCGCGACGCGCAAGGTCGTGAGCGAAATCACTCGAAGCGATCGCGATACCGGGCGGGCAACCATCGATCACGCAGCCGATGGCAATGCCATGCGATTCGCCGAAGGTAGTGACCCTGAATAGCCGCCCGAACGTATTAGACACGGTTTGAATTCCTCGTGCCGGCCGCGAGACGACGCGAATGTTCCCCGGACATTCGCAAGCGGTCGTCTCGCCTTTCGCCGAAGGTCGTGACCGCGAACAATTGGCCGAACGTGTTACTCGCCACGATTCACTCCGTCTCAGCGTCCAATCATTGCGGCACGGATGGTTTCCGCGTGCTCGACCAATTCACGTCGCTTCAGCGCGAACACGCCCATCGCCCCGACCTTGAAGTCGATCCACACGAACGGCACCCGCGGCAACAACGCATTCAAGGCACGTTCGCTTTCACCGACCTCGACAATCAGCAAGCCGTCATCGTTCAGATGCTCGGCGGCCGAGTTCAATATCCGCAGCGCAAAATCCAACCCGTCGCTGCCTGCGGTCAAGCCCAGCCGCGGCTCATGGCGGTATTCGGGCGGCAACGCAACGAATTCCTGTTCGGCGACATAGGGTGGATTCGACACCATCAGGTCGTAGCGCGCTTCGCCCAGCGCGGCGAACAAATCGGAACGGATCGCGCGTACGCGATCTCCGATGCCATGCAATGCGATGTTTTCGCGCGCCAGCGACAATGCCCCCTCATCGATATCGGCCAGATCGACATGCCAATCGGGATTGTGCGCGGCCATCGCGATGCCGATGCAGCCGGAACCCGTGCACAGATCCAGCGCCCGTTCGACGTCGCGATCGTCGAGCCATGGCGAAAACCCATTCTCGATCAATTCCGCGATTGGCGAGCGTGGCACCAACGCCCGCGCATCGGATTTGAAACGCATCCCGGTGAACCAGACTTCGCCGACCAGATAGGCTACCGGCTCGCGCGTGGCGATGCGGCGCTCGATCAATTCGCGTATGCACGTTTGTTCTTCCCCCGTGAGTCGCGCGGTGCCATAGGCCGGCGGCAGATCGGGCGACAGGTGGAGGCACGACAGCACCAGATGCGTGGCCTCGTCGATCGCGTTGTCATGGCTGTGGCCGAAGGTCAGCCCCGCCGCGTTGAAGCGGCTGGCGGCGTAACGGATCCAGTCCACGATTGTTGCGAGTTCGGCGGTCATGCGCGCGAGGCGTGCGAATGCGAGCGGCAAGTATAGAGCGGCGATGCCGCAACGCTCCTTGTCTATACTGCCGCGATGAGTCCAACCGTGCTGATCCAATACCTGCTGCCGCAAAAAACGCTCAGCCGCGTCGCGCGCGCGGCCACGCGCTGGACATGGCGGCCGTGGAAGGATTTTCTGATCGCGCGGGTGATCCGACGCTATCGCGTCGACATGAACGAGACGGTGCAATCCGATCCACGCGCCTACCCAAACTTCAACGCGTTCTTCACCCGCGCATTGAAAACGGGCGCGCGGGTGGCGGCCGGCGGTGAAACGACCGTGTCGTGTCCCGCTGATGGATGCATCAGCCAAGCCGGCCATATCGTCGAAGGCCGCATTCTGCAGGCCAAGGGGCAAACGTACAGCGTCGCCGAATTGTTGGCCGACGAAACAAGCGCGGCGGCGTACCGCGAGGGAAGTTTCGTCACTGTATATCTCTCGCCGCGCGACTATCACCGCGTGCACATGCCGCTCGATGGCGAACTGGCCGAAACCGTGCACGTGCCCGGCCGCTTGTTCAGCGTGGCGCCGCGGCCGGTCGAACAGGTCCCGCGTCTGTTCGCCCGCAATGAGCGGCTGATCTGCCATTTCGAGGGCGCGCACGGACCATTCGTGGTGGCGCTGGTCGGCGCGATGCTGGTATCGGGCATTACCACCGTGTGGCATGGCGCCGAGGTGCCGCCTTATGCTGGGCGCATCGTTCGCAGCGATTGGCGCGGGCGCGGTATCCACCTTGCCCGATTCGCCGAAATGGCGCGTTTCGAAATGGGTTCGACCGTGATCCTGCTGCTGCCCCCCGGCTCCACGCTACGACCCGGTCTGCTGCCACAGGGGGCGGTCAAGCTGGGCCAACGGATCGGCGCGATCGGCAGCGGCGCCTGAACACCCCGCGGCCTGTTGACAACGCGACGCTCATCAAGGGATATATTACTCGCCTGTGTTACCTTGTGACGAAAGACTGGAGCTTGGCAGAGAGTGCGCCTAGCTCGGTAGTTCTCGAAGAAATGGCTGCAAGCTATTCAAGAATGGGGAAATTCGTATGCGTATCGTTGCCCGCATTCTGGCCTTGAGCCGCGCCTCGCGCCTGAAGCGCCAGTTCCGTGAGGTCGAGCAGCGGGCACTGGAGTTGCCGCAGCCGGCTGCGCAGCTGCTGGCCGAGCTGATCGTCAGAGAATGCGCGGCGGCGGCACGCTGCGATATGCCGCATCTCTACGGTTCACCACCCGATCTGACACCCGGCAGCTGGGGCACTGGCACCGATCTGGGCTATGAGCGGTCGCGTTCCGACAATGCCCAGGTGCGTTTGCGCGGCATGGCGTTGTGGCTGGCGGTGGCCTACCACGAAACCCACGAGGCGAGCTTCCCCGAATTCGCCGACCTGCACCGCGACGTATTGCGACTGATGCGCCAAGTCAAGGAAGCCGCTGCGCAACCCGTCGACCGCATGGCGTCGTGGATGAAGAGCGAAGGCGAAGCGGCGGCGTAGCGGCACGACAAGCCCCGAACGATTTTCCGGCCACCGCATCCAGCAAAGACCCGAAACGCGGCGCCGACCTTGAACACCTTGCGGCGCTCGAGTTTGGCGATCAGGCCCATGTCATGACTTCCGCGCGCAAAGCTTCGCGTAGATACTGTTATGCGTGTCAAACGCCGTGAAGCGTTGGATCGAACATCTTTCCCGATTTGATAACGCCGAAGGCGACATGGGCGAGCTTGCGCATCATGGCGCCGATGATGAGCTTGGGCGGTTT
>JBDTAJ010000025.1:0-11684 GCA_039924705.1 Rhodanobacteraceae bacterium | reverse complement strand
GCCGCCGAGCGATCCACTTTCGACGGATCCTTGCCGGAGAACGCGCCGCCGCCGTGGCGGGCCATGCCGCCGTAGGTGTCGACAATGATCTTGCGCCCGGTGAGGCCGCAATCGCCGACCGGGCCGCCGATCACGAACTTGCCGGTCGGGTTGATGTGGATTTTGTTCTTCGGCAACTTAGCCAGCCATGCCTTGGGCAACACGGGTTTGAGAATGTGTGTGTACACGCCATCCACGATGTCCTTGTGCTTGACCGACGGATCGTGCTGCGTCGACAACACCACCGCGTCGAGACCCGCGATCTTGCCGTTGTCGTAGCGCAGCGTGACCTGCGACTTCGCGTCCGGACGCAGCCATTTCAGCTTGCCGGCCTTGCGCACCTTCGCCTGTTGCTCGACCAGTCGATGCGAGTAATAGATCGGCGCGGGCATGAATTCCGGCGCCTCGTTGCAGGCGTAACCGAACATCAGGCCTTGGTCGCCCGCGCCCTGTTCTTCCGGCTTCTTGCGATCGACACCTTGATTGATGTCGGGCGACTGCTTGCCTATCAGGTTCAACACGCCACAGGTGGCGCCATCGAAGCCGACGTTGGAGGAGTCGTAGCCGATGTCGAGAATGACCTTGCGCGCCAGCGCCTCGATGTCCACCCACGCATTGGTAGTGACCTCGCCGCTGACGATCGCCACACCGGTCTTGACCATAGTTTCGCAGGCCACGCGCGCGCGTTTGTCCTGCGCCAAGATCGCGTCCAACACGGCGTCGGAAATCTGGTCGGCGACTTTGTCCGGGTGGCCTTCGGACACCGATTCGGAGGTAAATAGATAGCTGCTCATTGTGGCCTGCTCTGATGGGTATCCATCCCTCGATACGGATGGAAGGATGAATGAGTGGGGATGCGGATCATACACGGGCGCGTCGGGGTTTGCAGCCCGGCGCGGATTACTTTTCTGCTCGTATTCCTGCCATGGATTGGCCGGGATCCAGGACCAAGGACGGAAAGCCGCAATCAAGTCGTCGGAATCAGGCCGCCACAGCCAGTTCATAGGTGCTCGCTTGCAGCGCATCGAAATACTCATCTGTCAGCCGCAATTGCTCTTGCGCGGCCTCCGCGCGGTTCACCACGGCACGGAAGGCCGCGTTTTCCGGACGATCCTTCGCGTACCAACCCAAGTGCTTGCGCGCGATTCGCACGCCCAACGGTTCGCCATGGAACGCATATAGATCTCCCAGATGGCCGAGCAGGATGTCGCGCACTTCGCGCGGATCGGGTTCGGGCAGCAGTTCGCCCGTCGCAAGATAATGCGTGATCTCACGAAAGATCCACGGCCGTCCTTGCGCGGCGCGGCCGATCATCAGCGCGTCGGCTTGGGTGTAATCCAACACCTCGCGTGCCTTGCGCGGCGAGTCGATATCGCCATTGGCGAATACCGGGATGCGCACAGCCGCTTTCACCGCGGCGATGGTGTCGTATTCGGCGACGCCATCGTACTTGTCGGCGCGAGTGCGGCCGTGCACGGCCAGCGCCGCGATGCCGGTGTCTTCCGCGATGTGCGCGATGCTCAACGCATTCTTGTGTCCACGATCCCAGCCGGTGCGGATTTTCAGCGTGACGGGTACATCGACCGCCTCGACGGCCGCTTTGCAGATGCGCGCGACCAAAGGCTCGTCCTGCAGCAATGCGGAACCCGACCATACGTTGCACACCTTCCGGGCCGGACAACCCATATTGATGTCGATGATCTGCGCGCCGTTGTCCGCGTTGTAACGCGCGGCTTGCGCCAGCATCGTCGGATCAAAACCTGCGATCTGTACGGAAACGGGATCGGGTTCGCCCGCGTGGTCCATGCGGCGCAATGATTTCGTGGTGCGCCACAAACGCGGATCGGCCGTGGTCATTTCCGAGACGGCCAAGCCCGCGCCCAGACGTTTGCACAACTGACGGAACGGCTTGTCGGTGACGCCGGCCATCGGCGCCAGCACCACGGGCGGTTCGATCGAATAGGGGCCGATGCGCATCGGCGGGATTCTAGCGCAGGTTCAATGCGCGCCCTGCGCCAGCCGCGCCAATTCTTCCGGCGACTTCAAACGCGCGCCGGGAAAATACCACACGCGCAGATCGATCCCGCGTACGCTCTTGCCGATGTAGGAGAAGCCGGTGGTTTTCCAGTGCGCCCACTGCATGGAACCCGCGAAGCCGGTGTTCTCCAATTCGAGCAGCACGCCGATGCAGGGGAAATCCCGTTCACCCGCATACGTTTCCAACACACCCTGGGTATACCGCAACAGCGGCCGCACCAATTTTCCCGAACGCCACGCTTGGCCGACAAAGCAGCGGTAGTAATACATCGGTTGACCCAGCCGCGGGATGATCTTCGGTACCGCCGTCGCCACCGCCGCGATCTCGCCGTGCTCGTCGAGTACATGCGCGACCACCTGTGGCAACCGGCGCGTGGCCTCGTCTCCCTCGACGTTAGCCTGCTCGCGCGTCCAGAACGCGCGGATCGCCTCGCCATCTTTCGGCTCGAGCCGTTGCCAGTCCGTGACATAGCGGTAGGTGTGCTGGTCGGCCATGTCGAATTCCTTGGTCAATCGTGGAAACGCGCGATCACCTCATCGTAGCGCGGCATCGCCGGCGCGGTGCCGACGATCTCCGTGCTCATCGCCGCGGCGCGGTTGGCGTGGCGCACCGCGGCGGCGAACGGGCGATCCGCGAAACGCAGCATCGCCGCGGCCAGCGCGCCGGAGAACGCATCGCCCGCGCCGGTGCTGTCGATCGCGTTCACCATTTCGCCGGACATTCGATAGAACGACGCCGTATCGCCACGGCGTTGTTGCTCGTCGTGCGAAACGAAACAACCGTGCCGGCCGAGCGTGACCACGACGCTGGCATCGGTCAGCCGCCGCGCCAAGGTATGCAGGGTGGAATCGTTCATCTGCGTCAACGCGTCGGCGTGTACCTCGATGTCGAGAAAACGCGCGCACAGCAGCGAAAATTCGGTCTCGTTGGGCGTGATCACGTCGGCCGCGCGCAACAGCGTGAGCGTCAGTTCGGGATGCACCGGTGCGGGATTCAATACGCAAACCAGATCGGCTGCCTGGCCAAGTTCCAGCGCGGTCGCTACCGCGTCAAGATCGGATTCCAGTTGCGTCAGCAGCAATTTCGCCCGCGCGAACGCGTCGCGTTGCGCACGTACGAATTCGCCACCGAGTTTTTCATTGGCGGCCAGATCCACCGCGATCAGATTCTGCCCGGAGGCGTCGACCACGATGCTGGAGGCCGAGGTGAAAGCGTCGTCCAGAATCTTCCAGCGACACGGCATGCCTTCGGCCTCCGCGAAGCGCCGCGCGTCGGCGCCCAGATGATCCTCACCGATCGCGCCGATAAACAAGGTTGGCACTCTCTGGCGGGAACACGCGACCGCCTGGTTGAAACCCTTGCCGCCCGGGCCAGTATTGAAACCGCGTGCGCGGCGCGTTTCGCCAGGTTGCGGGAACTTGTCGACCAGCCACGCGTGATCCTGCACATAACTGCCGACAACGATGACTTGTGGAGATGCGGACATGACGACACAGGTTAGGAGAAGACGGCCATGGACGCGACAAGCGGTGCGCCAGGGAAGGACACTAACGCAACAATATCCACGCACCCAATGCTGCGAACAAGATCGCCGAGCCGATCCGCGCTGCGCGCATCGGCAATTTCGCGGCAAAGCGCGCGCCGAGAAAAATTACCGGCACGTTGGCGATCAACATGCCCGCGGTGGTGCCGGCGACCACCTGCCATAGCGGGTGATAGTGCGCGGCCAGCACCGCGGTGGCGATCTGGGTGCGGTCGCCCATCTCGGCGAGGAAAAAACTGACGACCGTGGCGATGAATACGCCGCGTCCGGTCGCCTTCGCCGCGTCTTCGTCGGCCTTGTCCGGGAACAGCGCCCAAACCGCGACGCCGAGGAACGACAGCCCGATCAGCCAGCGTTGCACATCGAGCGTCAACCAGTGCGCCAGCCACGCGCCGAGCTCCGCGGCGATCGCGTGATTGACCAGCGTGGCGACCAGCACGCCGAGACAGATCGGCAACGGTTTGCGGTATTTCGCGGCCAGCACCAGCGACAACAACTGCGTCTTGTCGCCGATTTCGGCCAGCGCGATCGCGCCGAGTGAAATCAGGAAGGCTTGCATCGGTGGCCCTGTGGGAGCGCGGCGAGTCTAGCCGTGGCCATGGCGCACGACAAATCCACCTGCTTCACATTACGCATGGCAACATCGCGTTATACCTCCATCGGGAGCACGCCATGCAATACCGCCGCTTGGGCTCGTCCGGCCTGCAACTGTCCGCGCTATCGTTCGGCGCGTGGGTGACCTTCGGCACCGCCGTCGACCGCGGCACGGCACGTGATTTGCTCGCCTGCGCCTACGACCATGGCGTCAATTATTTCGACAACGCGGAGGTGTATTCGCGTGGCGAAGCGGAGTGGATCATGGGCGACGCGCTCGCCGACCTGCGCTTTCCGCGCGATTCCTGGTGTGTGTCGAGCAAGGTCTATTTCGGCTCGGCGAAAGATCCGGCGCCGACGCAAAAAGGTCTGTCGCGCAAGCATGTGTTCGACGCCTGTCATCAAGCCCTGCAGCGGCTGCGCGTGGATTACCTCGATCTGTATTTCTGCCACCGCCCCGACCCCGAAACACCGATCGATGAAACCGTGTGGGCGATGGACACGCTGACCCGGCAGGGCAAGGTGCTCTACTGGGGCACCTCGGAATGGCCGGTGGAGAGCATCCGCGAAGCGCACACGATCGCGCGGACGCACCATCTGCACGCGCCGACGATGGAACAGCCGCAATACAACCTGCTGCACCGCGAGCGGGTCGAGGTTGAATACGCGCCGCTGTATCGCGAATTCGGCATGGGCACCACGATCTGGTCGCCGTTGTCGTCCGGCGTACTGACCGGCAAGTACGGCCATGGCATCCCAAAGGGGTCCCGGCTCGCGACGCGCGGCTATGAGTGGCTGCGCGAACGCATCGAATCGCCCGAGGGGCGCGCCGATCTCGCGCGCGTCGACAAACTGCTGCCGATCGCGAAGGAGCTTGGCGTATCGCCCGCGCAATTCGCGATCGCCTGGTGTCTCAAAAACCCGCACGTTTCCACCGTGATGTTGGGCGCGACCAAGGTCTCGCAGTTGGAAGAAAATTTCGGCGCGCTGGATACGATCGCCAAACTCGACGACGCGGTGATGCGGAAGATCGACGCCGCAATAGCTTGATCGCGGTTCGTCCCGCCTGTCCGCGCCCTGTCCGCGGACACTTTCGTCTTGCGCGCGTATCGCGCAAACCCTTGATGCAATGCGGTTTGCGATGCGTTCAAAACTGGCATCGCGATTGCAATAAGCCCTGCGCGGCCGCAATCACGCGGTCGCACAGGAAGCGAACAGCATGGCCATCCGTGACACCTCGGCGACCGACCGGCTGGTCGAGATCAAACCCAACCGCAAACGCAGGGCGATCCTGATCGGCACGAGCGTGATCGTGCTGGCGCTGCTGGTGTGGTTGGTACCCGGCGCACTGCGGTTGTTTTCCGCCGGCGCGTCGGTCAGCGGTTCACGACTGGAATTTGCGACCGTGCAGCGCGGACCGTTCGTGCGCGACATCGCCGCCGACGGGCGCGTGGTCGCCGCGGTCAGCCCGACGCTCTACACGCCCGCCACTGGCGCGGTGACCTTGCAGGCGCACGCCGGCGACACGGTGAAAAAAGGCCAGGTGCTGGCCGTGGTCGATAGCCCGGAACTCACCAACAAATTGGCGCAGGAACAATCCAACGCCGAGGCTCTGCAAGTGGATTACCTGCGCGCGCAGATCGACGCGCGCAAGCAGCGCTCGCAGTTGCAGGAGGATGACGAAAACGCGCGGATCGACCAGCAGACCGTCGATCGCAACCTGACCCGCTACCAGACCGCGTTCGATCGCGGCGCGGAGTCGCGGATGAATGTCGATCGCGCCAAGGACACGCTGGACAAGGCCCGCATCGCCACCGCGCACGCCAACGCGAATCTCGGCATGGACAACTCGAGCCTCGGCTTCGATATCGAATCCAAGAAGCTCGCGCACGAGCGCCAGTTGCTGCTGGTCAAGGATCTGCAACGTCAGGTCGACGACTTGAACGTGCGCTCGCCGGTGAACGGCCAGGTCGGCCAGTTGTTCGTGGCGCCGCGCGCGACCGTGGCCAAGGACGCGCAACTACTTTCCGTGATCGACCTGTCCGCGCTGGAAGTGGAAGTGACGGTGCCGGAAAGTTTCGCGCGTGATCTGGGCGTCGGCATGCCGGCCGAAATTTCCGGCAATGGCAACGACTGGAAGGGTCTGGTCAGCGCGATCTCGCCGGAAGTGGTCAACGGCGAAGTCGCAGCAAGAGTGCGCTTCTTCGGCGAGAAGCCGGAAAACCTGCGCCAGAACCAGCGGCTGTCGGTGCGCATCGTGCTGGACAAACGCGACAACGTGTTGACGGTGGCGCGCGGTTCGTTCATCGACGAATCCGGCGGCAACTACGCCTACGTGGTGCGCGACGGCATCGCAACGAAAACACCGATTCGCGCCGGCGCCAGCAGCATCGACAAGGTCGAAATCCTGTCGGGGTTGAAGGAAGGCGACCGCATCGTGATCTCCGGCACCGACAGTTTCAAGGGTGCGCCGCGCGTGGCGATCAGCAATTAGCGCGTTGCCATTCAACCAATCTTCAACACCGCACATCCAATCAACGTTCCACCGCAGCCAAGGAAACCACCATGCTCAAGATGACCCATCTCTCCAAGGTCTACCGCACCGAAGTGGTGGAGACCTATGCGCTGCGCGATTTCAATATCGATGTCAAGCAGGGCGAGTTCGTCGCGGTCACCGGGCCATCCGGTTCCGGCAAGACCACGTTCCTCACCATCGCTGGCCTGCTGGAAACCTTCAGTGGCGGCGAGTATCACCTCGACGGCATTGAAGTGAGCAAGCTCGATGACAACGCGCGCTCGAAAATCCGCAACGAGAAAATCGGTTTCATCTTCCAGGCGTTCAATCTGATTCCCGACCTCAACGTGTACGACAACGCTGAGGTGCCGCTGCGCTACCGCGGCATGAAATCGGCGGAGCGCAGGCAGCGGATCATGGATTCGCTCGAGCGCGTGGGGCTCGCCTCGCGCGTCAAACATTATCCGGCCGAACTTTCCGGCGGCCAGCAACAGCGCGTGGCGATCGCGCGCGCGCTAGCCGGTTCCCCGCGCCTGCTGCTGGCCGACGAGCCGACCGGCAACCTCGACACGCAAATGGCGCGCGGGGTGCTGGAACTGATGGAAGGCATCCATCGCGAGGGCGCGACCATCGTGATGGTCACCCACGATCCGGAACTTGCCGCGCGCGCGCAACGCAACGTGCACATCATCGATGGCCAGGAAGTCGACATCGCCGAAGAACCGCGCTTCCACGCGCAAACCGCGCACGGCTCGCCCGTGCCGGCGCGAGCGTGATGCCCACAAGAGGAAACCGTCATGAACACCAGCAAGACATTGACATTCGCGGCATCGTTCCTGATCTCGTGCGCCGGGGTCGCCGGCATCCGCGCCTGGGCCAATGCCGCGGCGATGCAAACCATGACCGCGCCGGACGCGACGCTGGAGACGATCCAGACGCTGCCGACGATCACCGTGCGTCCCACGCGCGAGCAACTTGAGGTCATCCGCCGGGCATCCCCGATCGACGCTGGCGTCACCACCGCCGGAGGCATGGCGCTCGACATGCCGTATTACTTGTTCGCGGTGAAATCCAGGCGCGCGAGCAAGAGCTGAGCGATTCCGCCCACGGAGTGATCGACAATGTTTTCCTACTACCTTGAACTCGCGCTGCGCAGCCTGAAGCGCAGCCCCGGCCTCACCGCACTCATGGTGCTCACCATCGCCTTTGGCGTGGCCGCGTCGATGACCACGTATTCGGTGTACCGAGCGGTATCGGGCGATCCGATTCCGTGGAAGTCTTCTCAGTTGTTCGTCCCTCAGATCGACATGTGGGGACCGACCGCCAAGGGCAGCGACCCGACCGACCCGCATTACGGAGAGCCGCCCGACGCGCTCGACTATAACGATGCGATGGCGTTGATGCGCGATCACCGCGCCAAGCTGCAATCGGCGATGTACATGGTCACGCCGTCGGTGATCCCGGCTGACCCCGGCAAGCATCCGATCAATGTCACCGGACACGGGGTGTTCTCCGAATTCTTCCCGATGGTGGAAGCGCCGTTCAAGTACGGCAGCGGCTGGAGCGCGGACGAGGACGCGCACCGCGCGCAGGTCGCGGTAATCAGCAACGACCTCAACAACAAGGTTTTCGAGGGTGGCAACAGCGTCGGCAAGACGCTGAACATCGAGGGTCGCGACTACCGCGTGCTCGGGGTGTTGGACGATTGGAGCCCGAAGCCGAATTTCTACGACGTGGTCAACAGCGGCGCCTTCAACACCGACGCGGATGATCTATTCCTTCCCTTCAATGCCGCGATCGCCGCCGGCATGCCCAACGATGGCAGCACCAATTGCGACAACACTCCGAAGGAATCGGGCTTTGTCGGTTTGCAGCACTCGAGTTGCATCTGGATCGCCTACATGGCGCAACTCGACGATGCCGCGGCCGTGCGGAGTTACCGGAACTATCTGGAGGGTTTCGCGCGCGAACGATTCCACTGGCCGGTGAACGTGCGTCTGCGTGATCTGATGACGTGGCTGGATTACGAGCACGTGGTGCCCAGCGATACCAAGGTGTCGCTGCTGGTCGCGCTGGGCATGTTGCTGGTGTGCCTGGTCAACACCGCCGGCCTGCTACTGGCGAAGTTCCTGCGGCGCAGCGGCGAGATTGGCGTGCGTCGCGCGTTGGGCGCATCGCGGCGTGCAATCTACGCGCAGTTTCTCACCGAAGCGGGCATGGTCGGTGTGGCCGGCGGCGTTCTGGGGCTGCTGCTGACCGGACTGGGTGTGCTGGGCATGAGCCTGGTGCTGCCGAAGTACATCGCAGTGCTGGTGCATCTGGATCTGTCGTTGCTGGCGTCGACCTTGATCGCCGCCGTGATCGCCAGTCTGCTGGCCGCGTTGTATCCCACTTTCCGCGCCTCGCGGGTGCAGCCCGCGTGGCAATTGAAGTCGAATTGAGGGCGCGAACATGACCCTGCATCCCATTCTTTCCGCATTGCGCAAGCACAAGGCCGGTGTGGTACTGATCGCGCTGCAGATCGCATTGTCGCTGGCGATCGTGTGCAACGCGATCTTCATCATCGGCCATCGCATCGAACGGATTAATCGTCCGACCGGCATGGACGAACAGAATCTTTTCATGGTCACGCAGCTTTGGGTCGGCGCGCCGACCGGCGGCGATGCCGCATCGGTCGACAAGCTCGATGCGATGCAACGCGCCGATGTGCAAACCTTGCGGAATCTTCCCGAGGTGGAATCGGCGATCTCGATCAATACGCTGCCGCTCACCAACAGCACCTGGAGCGGCGGTATCGGCCTGACGCCCGCCCAGGAGCATTCGACGGCGCACGCGGCGTACTACTTCGGCGACGAACAAATGATGCACACCCTGGGATTGCGTCTGATCGCCGGACGCGCTTTCAATGCAGGCGACGTCCATCACATGGACGCCCGCGGCCAGAACGTGCCGCCGATCGTGATCGTGACCAAGGCGCTGGCCGACAAGCTGTTCCCGAAGGGCGACGCGCTCGGCAAGACGATCTATATCGATCGCGACAAGCCCAGCACGATCATCGGCGAAGTGGCGCGCATGCAGGTGCCAAGCGTGGACAGTTGGGCCAACGACTTCGCCTTCAATTCGGTGTTGATACCCACCCGACTGGACGCGAACTATTCGCGCTACGTGGTGCGGGCCAAGCCGGGCCGCGTGGAAGCGGCGATGCACGAGTCGCGCGCAGCGTTGTTCGCCGCCAATCCGATGCGCGTGATCGACGAAAGCAGCGATCACAACGGCATCGTCACGTTCGCGCATATTCGCGATCACGCCTACCGCGCCGACCGCGGTATGGCGATCCTGATGGGCGTGGTGTGCCTGATCCTGTTGTGCATCACCGCGGCGGGCATCGTGGGTTTGACCAGTTTCTGGGTCGGCCAGCGGCGCAAGCATATCGGCGTGCGCCGCGCGCTGGGCGCGCGCAAGCTCGACATCCTGCATTACTTCCAGCTCGAGAATCTCCTGATCGCCGGCGCCGGGGTGGTGATCGGCATCCTGCTCGCGATCGGGTTGAACCTGTGGCTGATGAGCCATTTCGAGATGGATCGCATCCCGGTGTGGTACGTGTTAACCGGCGTGCTGGCGATGTTGGTGCTGGGGCAGGGCGCGGTGTTCGTGCCCGCGCGCCGCGCGTCCAACGTGCCGCCGGTGGAAGCGACGCGGTCGGTGTAAGGGAAGCTGAAACGAAGAAAAGGGTCGGACAAACAGTAATCAAAAAAACAGTGTCGTCATTCCGAGGCTGCCCGCAGCTTCATCGCGGGCAGTACCCGGAATCCAGCCTTTGTTTCGTCTTCGGCGGAGAGCGTGGATTCCGGGTTCCATCGCCGGTGAAGCAGGCGATGGGCCCGGTATGACGGAAAGAATATCGGTGAAGTTGTCAGCACAGGCACATCAACGGAAGCACGGAATGTTCGGCTATTACCTCGATCTGGCCATCCACAGCCTTAAACGCAATCCGGTGCTCACCGCGCTGATGGTGCTGGCGATCGGGCTGGGGATCGGCGCCAGCATGACGATGATCACGGTGCTACACGTGATGACCGACGATCCGCTGCCGGGCCGCAGCGCACAGTTGTTCACGCCACATCTCGATCCGCTGCCGCCGGATTTCACGCCGGCCGCCTATTCAACCGACCCGAGCGACAATTTCGCCTGGCAGGACGCGATGGCGCTGCTGCATGCCCATCGGGAGGTGCGGCAGGCGGCGATGGCGGGCGGAACGCTACTGGTGTGGCCGCAACGCACGGACTTGCGTCCGTTCTACGTGGATGGCCGTTACACTACGGCGGATTTCTTCGCGATGTTCGGGTTGACCTTCGTGCAAGGCAGCGGCTGGACCGCAGAGGGCGATGTCGCGCGTGCGCACGTCGTGGTGCTGAACCAGATGCTGGCACACAAATTGTTCGGCACAAAGGACGCGCTCGGCGGGGCGGTCAAGTTGGGCGACAACGATTACCGCGTGATCGGCGTGACCGCCGATTGGCACCCGCAACCCATGTTCTATACGGATGCTGGCCATCATTACGACGATGCCGATCAGTTCTTCCTGCCGCTGGCCACGGCGGTGGACCTGAAACTACAAGTCAACGGCAACGTGTCGGGCTGGGGCAAGGACGATTCGCCGGACACCCTGACCAGCGCGACCACCTCCTGGTTGCAGTTCTGGGCGCAACTGGATACGCCGGCACAAGTCGCCGCGTACCGGCAATTCCTGATCGACTATTCCGCCCAGCAGAAGGCGTTGGGACGTTTCCAGCGGCCGGCGACCAACGCGAAACTTTACAGCATGATGGGTTGGTTGGATCACGAAAATCTGGTGCCGGGCGATGTGCGCCTGCAATTGTGGCTGGCGTTGGGTTTCCTGTTCGTGTGCATGGTCAACATCGTCGCGCTGCTGCTGGCCAAGTTCCTGCGCCGCA
>JBDTAJ010000024.1:0-5564 GCA_039924705.1 Rhodanobacteraceae bacterium | reverse complement strand
CCCGGCGACAACATCAAGATGGTGGTGAGCCTGATCCACCCGATCGCGATGGAGGACGGCTTGAGGTTCGCGATCCGCGAAGGCGGTCGCACGGTCGGCGCGGGCGTGGTGGCGAAGGTTATCGAGTAAGGCACAAGTGCGCGGCGGCGAGAAGCCGCTGCGTGATGCAACACCAACGCTCTTTCATAGGCACACGGCAATGGCAAACCAGAACATCCGCATCAGGCTGAAGGCGTACGACCACCGCCTGATCGATCGCTCGGCCAGCGAGATCGTGGAGACGGCCAAACGCACCGGCGCGCAGGTACGTGGCCCGATTCCGTTGCCGACCAAGATCGAGCGCTACACGATCCTGGTGTCGCCGCATGTCGACAAGGATGCGCGTGATCAGTACGAGACGCGCACGCACAAGCGGGTGCTCGACATCGTGGATCCGAACGACAAGACCGTGGACGCGCTGATGAAGCTCGACCTCGCCGCAGGTGTGGACGTGCAGATCAAGCTCGGTTGATGCATCGGCGCGATAAAGACTAGAGATAACGAACATGAGCATTGGACTGGTGGGTAAAAAATGCGGCATGAGCCGCATCTTCACCGAAGACGGTCGCTCGGTGCCGGTGACGCTGATCGAAGCGACGCCGAACCGTGTGACGCAGGTGAAGACCGCCGACAACGACGGCTACGTCGCGGTGCAGGTCACCGTGGGCGCGCGCCGCGCGTCGCTGCTGACCAAGCCGCAGAAAGGCCATTACGCGAAAGCGAAGGTCGAGCCGGGCCGTGGCTTGTGGGAGTTCCGCCTGGATGACAAGGATGCCGACAAATACGCGATTGGCGCCGAGATCAAGGCCGACGAGGTATTCAAGGTCGGGCAGTTGGTCGATGTCGCGGGCGTGAGCAAGGGCAAGGGCTTCCAGGGCACGATCAAGCGCTGGAACTTCACCATGGGCGACGCCACGCACGGTAACTCGTTGTCGCACCGCGCACCGGGTTCGATTGGCCAGCGTCAGACGCCGGGCCGTGTGTTTCCGGGCAAGAAGATGGCCGGTCACATGGGCAGCGTGAACCGTTCGGCGATCAATCTGGAAGTGATGCAGGTAGATGCCGAGCGTCATCTGATCGCGGTCAAGGGCGCGGTGCCGGGCGCGACCGGCGGCGACGTGATCGTGCGTCCCGCGGCCAAAGGTTGAGGAGCACGATGATGGAACTCAATGTGATCGGCGCGAAACCGGTGCAGGTGTCCGAGCAGATCTTCGGTGGCGCGTTTCGCGAAGCGCTGGTGCATCAGGTCGTCACCGCGTATCGCAATGCGGGTCGCGCCGGTACCAAGGCGCAATTGACCCACAGCGAAGTGTCGGGCACCACCAAGAAATTCAAGAAGCAGAAGGGCGGCGGCGCGCGTCACGGCGATTACCGCGCGCCGATCTTCGTGGGCGGTTCGCGCGCGTTCGCGGCCAAGCCGCGCGATTTTTCGCAGAAGGTCAACCGCAAGATGTACCGCGGCGCGCTGTGTTCGATCCTGGCTGAGTTGAACCGGCAAGGGCGCCTGAAAATTCTTCCGGAGTTTGTCGTCGATGAGCCGAAAACGAAATCGTTGATCGGCAAGCTGGCCAAGCTCGAGGCGAACGGGCGCACCTTGATCGTAGCCGGCGAGATCGACGAAAAACTTTATCTGGCCGCGCGCAATCATCACAAGGTGATCGACGTGGTCGACGTCAACGGCATCAGCCCGGTCGCGCTGGTCAACGCCGACCATGTGCTGATGACGGTGGACGCGGTGAAGAAGATCGAGGAGTGGCTGGCATGAGCAACGAACGCATCCTCTCCGTGCTGCGCGCGCCGCGTATTTCCGAAAAGAGCGCGAAGCTGGCGGAACACAATCAGTACGTTTTCGAAGTGGCGCCCACCGCTACCAAATCCGACGTCAAGTCCGCGGTGGAACAGTTGTTCTCCGTGGACGTGCGCTCGGTCAACATGGTCAATATCAAGGGCAAGCTGAAGCTGTTCCGTTTCCGCGCCGGCCGCAAGGCCGACGTGCGCAAGGCATACGTGCGTCTGGCCGAGGGCCAGAGCATCGACGTCGCAGCGAAAGCCTGAAACCTATAGGTGCAATGAGATGGCACTGATCACTCCCAAGCCGACATCCCCCGGACGCCGCGGAATGGTGCGCGTCGCCACGCCCGGTCTGCACAAGGGCGCGCCGTACGCGCCGCTGACCGAAGCGCAGTCCAAGACCGGAGGCCGCAACCATTACGGCCGCATCACCGTGCGGCATCACGGCGGCGGCCACAAGCAGCACTATCGGATCATCGACTTCAAGCGCGACAAGGAAGGCATCGCCTGCCGCGTCGAGCGTCTGGAGTACGACCCCAACCGCACCGCGCATATCGCGCTGCTGCTCTATGTCGACGGCGAGCGTCGTTACATCGTCGCGCCCAAGGGCGTGCAGGTGGGCGATCAATTGATGGCCGGCCGCGACGCGCCGATCAAGGCCGGCAATTCGATGCCGCTGCGCAATATCCCGATCGGCACCACGGTGCATTGCATCGAGATGAAACCGGGCAAGGGCGCGCAGCTTGTGCGCAGCGCCGGTGCTTCCGCGCAATTGGTCGCGCGCGAATCCGGTTACGCGACGTTGCGCTTGCGTTCGGGCGAGACGCGCCGCGTGCAGGTGGAGTGCGGCGCCACCATCGGCGAGGTCGGTAATTCGGAACACAACCTGCGCAAGCTCGGCAAGGCCGGTGCCACGCGCTGGCGCGGTATCCGCCCGACCGTGCGCGGCGTGGTGATGAATCCTGTCGACCATCCGCATGGCGGCGGCGAAGGTCGCACCTCCGGCGGCCGTCATCCGGTCAGCCCGTGGGGCACGCCGACCAAGGGTTACAAGACGCGCAACAACAAGCGCACGCAAAAATTCATCGTGCGCCGTCGCAAATAAAGGCTCATAAATATGCCGCGTTCACTCAAGAAAGGCCCGTTCGTCGACCTGCATCTGCTGAAGAAGGTGGAGGTTGCGAGTGCGAGCAACAGCAAGCGTCCGATCAAGACCTGGTCGCGTCGTTCGATGATCGTGCCGGAAATGGTCGGCTTGACCATGGCCGTGCATAACGGCCGTCAACATGTGCCTGTGCTGGTCAACGAGAACATGGTTGGGCACAAGCTCGGCGAGTTCGCGATCACTCGCACCTTCAAGGGCCATACCGGCGACAAGAAAGCCGCAGCGCCGACGGGTGGCAAGCCCGGCGGTGGCGCGCCCACCAGCGCGCCTGGCGCAGCCCCGGCCGCCAAGTGATGGATAACGCCATGAACACGATGGAAGCCAAAGCCGTCCTGCGCGGCGCCAAAAGCTCGGCGCAGAAAGTGCGCCTAGTCGCCGATCTGGTGCGCGGCATGCTGGTGGGCAACGCCAGTGCGGTGCTCGAGCACACCAACAAGAAGGCCGCGCATCTGGTGCGAAAGGTGCTGCTATCGGCCGTTGCTAATGCCGAAAACAATCTTGGCGCGGACGTCGACGAATTGAAAGTCACCCGCATCTTCGTGGACGAGGGCGCGATGATGAAGCGCATGCGCGCGCGCGCCAAGGGTCGCGGTGCCCGGATTTTGAAGCGCACCAGTCACATCACCGTTGTGGTGGGAAATTAATCATGGGTCATAAAGTCAATCCGATCGGCATCCGTCTGGGCATTTCCAAGGATTGGAATTCCAAGTGGTACGCGAACAAGCGCGACTTCGCGCAGTACCTGGTCGCGGACCTGAAGGTTCGCGAGCTGCTGAAGAAGCGCCTCGCCCAGGCCGGTGTGTCGAAGATCCAGATCGAGCGCCCCGCCAAGAACGCGCGCATCACCATCCATACGGCGCGTCCGGGCGTGGTGATAGGCAAGAAGGGCGAGGACATCGAGAAGCTGCGCAAGGACGTCTCCGATATCATGGGCGTGCCCGCGCACATCAATGTAAACGAAGTTCGCAAGCCCGAGCTCGACGCGCAATTGGTGGCCGAGAACATCGCGCAGCAGTTGGAGCGCCGCATCATGTTCCGCCGCGCGATGAAGCGCAGCGTGCAGAATGCGATGCGCCTCGGCGCGCTGGGCATCAAGGTCAACGTCGGTGGCCGCTTGAACGGCGCCGAGATCGCACGCTCGGAGTGGTACCGCGAAGGCCGCGTACCGTTGCACACCTTGCGCGCGGACATCGATTACGGCCTGGCCGAAGCCAAGACGACTTATGGCGTGATCGGCGTCAAGGTGTGGATCTACAAGGGCGAGATTTTCGACTTCGCCGCCGTTGGCCAAGCCGCGAAGGAAGACGAACGCAACGAACGCAGCGAACCGCGTCGCGAGCGCGCCAACCGCGACGACGAACCGCGCCGCGAACGCAGCGGCCGCGGTGAGCGCCGTGAACGCGGCAGCAAATAAGAATCAGGAACCACGGACATGCTGCAACCCAAACGCACCAAATACCGCAAGCAGTTCAAGGGCCGCAACGACGGTCTGAGCTGGAATGGCAATCTGGTCAGCTTCGGCGAATACGGCCTGAAGGCGTCCACGCACGGCATGTTGACGGCGCGTCAGATCGAGGCCGCGCGCCGCTGCATCACGCGCTACGTCAAGCGTGGCGGCAAGCTGTGGATCCGCGTGTACCCGGACAAGCCGATCACCAAGAAGCCGATCGAAGTCCGCATGGGCGCCGGCAAGGGCAACGTGGAATATTGGGTGGCGCCGGTGCAGCCGGGCCGCATGTTGTACGAGATCGAGGGCGTGACCGAGGCCGACGCGCGCGAGGCGTTCCGCCTGGCCGCGGCCAAGTTGTCGGTGCAGACCCAGTTCGCGACCAGGGCGGTGCTGTGATGGATAGCAAACAGATGCGCGGCAAATCCGCGAAGGATCTCGGCGAGCACATCGTCGAGCTGCGCCGCGAGCAGTTCAGCCTGCGCATGCAGAAGGCGCAGGACGGCGCCGCCAGGACCCACGAGTTCAAGCGGGTGCGCCGCGAGATCGCGCGCGCCAAGACGCTGCTCACCGAACAGAACAAGCAAGGCGCCGCGAAATGAGCGAGACCCGGAAAACAACGCGCACGTTGCAGGGCCGCGTGCTCAGCAACAAGATGACCAAGACAGTCACGGTGCTGATCGAGCGCCAGGAACAGCATGGCCTGTACGGCAAGCTGCTGCGCCGCTCGACCAAGCTGCACGCGCACGACGAGGCCGGCGAGTGTCATCAGGGCGACATGGTGCGTATCGCCGAATGCCGCCCGCTGTCCAAGACCAAGCACTTCCGCGTCGTGGAAGTGCTGGCCCGCGCGGCCAAGTGAAGGGAGAACTGCGATGATCCAGATGCAGACCACACTGTCCGCGGCGGACAACAGCGGCGCCAAGCAACTGATGTGCATCAAGGTGCTGGGCGGTTCGCATCGCCGCTATGCCAGCATCGGCGATGTGATCAAGGTCAGCGTGCGCGATGCGATCCCGCGCGGCAAGGTCAAGAAGGGCGAGGTCTACAACGCGGTGGTGGTGCGCACCGCCAAGGGCGTACGCCGCAGCGATGGTTCGCTGATCCGTTTCGACGGCAATG
>JBDTAJ010000023.1:0-9191 GCA_039924705.1 Rhodanobacteraceae bacterium | reverse complement strand
CGCGCAGGATCTCGCGCTGTTCCGCCGCATCGCTGGTGGAATCCAGCGCGGCGCGCGCGCCGGCAAAGATGCGATGCATGAAGCGGTACTGCTTGATCAATTCCTTGTCGGCCTTGCGGTAGGAATAGGACTCGCGCACCGCGGCCAGGATCGAGAACACCGCCATCACGATCACCAGGACGTTCTTGGCGTCCGCCGACAAGCGATGCGCCAACACTGCCAGCACGATGCTGATGCCGATGCCGATGCACAGGCTGGCCAAGCCGATGCTTTCGGTGAGTCGATGGTGACGCGCACGTTGCGCGGACTTGCGCGTGTAGTAGTCGAGTTGCCCGCCATGCCGGTCATCGCCGACCCAGTCGCGGATCACCTCGTGCAGTTCCGCATCCGTCGAACCCAGCGGCGCGCTATCCAGGCCCGCGCTGCGCATCACGTTGCGGGTCCACCCCAGTTCAATGTCCTGCTTCTGCAGAAAACTGTCCTGCGCGAATTCGGGATCGCCGGTCAGCGAAATGCCGGCGCGCCGCCAGTAACCCTGCACCCGCAAGCCCTCCGCGAGCGCGCGGTAATCCAGATATTTGCGATGCCAGCCGCGCCGCTTGGCGATTGCGCTGATCAAAATGCCGCTGGCAAACAGCAGCAGGAATACATAAATGAAATTGTCCTGATCCGGTACGTTGTCGTACACGTTGAAGGCGATTGCCATCAGCGCGGCCAGCGTGTAGATCGTGCGCATCGCCAGCAGCACGCGCTTCTGGAAGTGCACCGCCAGCCAGTCGGCGGCGCAAAACAGGCGCTCGATCGCGCCCGGCGCCGGCTGTTCGCACAACCCCGAATGTTCCGGATGTCCGGCGTCCACCTTGTCACGGTACTTCTCAGCATCGCCATTGAACTCTGCCATGTGTTCGAACATCGCGTGGAACTCCGCCGGCATCGGCGCGTCCGCCGCCGATGTTTCGCCCTGGGTGCGCCACAGCAGTTGTCCCGATTGCAGCGGCGCTTGCGGCGCGCCACGCGGCTCGTCGCGTGAACACACGATCTGGCAGATCAATCGTCCGTCGTCGCCGCCGAGCAGAACTCGGCGCGCTCCACGGCGGCGTTCGATCAAGCCCGGCATCACGCCGCTCAGGAAATAATCCACCACCTGTGCGGTGCCGCCCAACTTGTCCGAACTCTTGCCATCCCAGATCGCCAGCAGCAGATGACAGTGGCGGGCGATGAACACGCCGGCCTGTCCGTATTGGCGATTGCGCTGCGTCCCGTGGCTGCCTATGCCGTCCAGAGAATTGTTCGGCAACAGCGGCAGGTCGATCACATCGGCATGTGCACACAACGATTCGAACGCGGCGTGCACGGATGACTCGTTGAAATCCTGCGCGTAAAGATCGCGCGGTAACGGCAGCGGTGCGATCAGCCGCGCGCCGATATTCAACGCTTCCTGCGCGACCAGTTGATCGCCGCCCTCGGCCAACGCGGACATCACCACCAGCGGCAGTTGCGGGAAATCGCGCTGCAATTGCACAAAAAAATCCCGCACGCGAGCGCGAATCGTCTCGATCTCGCGCGCGGGAAGATTGCGATGGCTGGTGACGCCGATGGCGAGCGGGACAACGGTCCCTTCGGACTGGCGCGCCGGCACTGGCATCAACACGCCGACGGCGTTACTTGTTTTTTTCCCACGGGTTCGTGGGGGTGTCAGGGGTAGGACCAGGCGGACCGGGCCTTGGTGGGGTGCTCTGGTCGTTGACGCTGTTGTCGGGCGTATTCTGGATGTTTTGATTCGGGCTGCCGAGGTTAATCATGAGAGTCTCCGAATGGTTGAAATGCTGCACTGTCGCGTATGAATCCGTTTGCAGATTGTGTAGCTGAGCTATCTGTTCTTGATCGACGGGTTGGTGTTGGTGCCGCGGATGCCGGTCGTGATTGTGGTGTAGAGCGTGCCGCCCACGTTGATGCACATCTTGTAGTTCCAGCTTCCGGTGGTGCTGGAACTGTTGTTGAGATCGCTGATCGTCAATGTATTGCCGTTGGCGTTTAAGGCCGGAGTATGGAAGATGCCGGCGCGTGGAGCGGTGCCGGTCCAGGCGAAGCCAGGGTTGTGGGGATCGGTGAGCGAATTGAAGGTCCCCGCCGCGGCGTTGCCGCTCAATTGCCATGTGATGGTTTGAGCCAGCGCGTTCTGGGCAACGTCGTTGGCGTTGTTGCTCTGGTTGACGTCGACGCTCCACGGCGTGGTGGTCTGGTCCAGGGTGACGTAGAGGGTGTTCGGCATAACGGGCTCCTCGTTGGTCGTGGGCAAGCTAGCTTGGATTCCGTTCGTCCTGAGTGTAGGACCGGAGAGACGAAGTCGAAGGACAACAACGCTTCGACTTCGCTCGCTACGCTCACTACGCTCAGCGCGAACGGTGTTGGGAATTAGGTTTGCTTAATCTTCTCGTGGTCATCGGCTGATCGACGATGTGTTCGCTTGTTGGGTTGTTGCGTGCTGCCGCTGCGCCAATGCCGCGTTGGCCGGATAATCGATATGTCTCCGTTGCAACAGGGCAAGTAAAGCCGCGTCGCGGTAACCGCTATCGCGCAATTGCCGGATCACCGGCTTGGCTTCGGCCGTTCTATCCAATGCCAGCAGCGCCTCGACCCGCAACGCCAGCAGGCGCGGATCGCCCGCGCCGCTTTTCACGGACTGCATCGCGTGCAAGGCTTCGTCGCGCAGTTGCCGCGCGGCCGGCGCATCATCGGTCACGCTGGCTAGCAACAACTTCGCCGTCACGGTATCCAGCAACAGGCCACGGTCGTCGGGCTGTTTGACGAACATCGGTTCGAGGGTCGCGAGCGCAGCTTGTATCTGGACGCGCGCCGCATTGAGCTGCCCCGAGGCCAAGGATTGCGCAGCCTGCTCGATCCGCACCTCGGCTAAATCCTGCTGCCAGTAGGTATTACCGGGGTCTTGTTTGGTCAACTTGGCGAGGATTTCCAGCGCGCGCGCCGTCAGCGCGGTTGCTGCCGGCAAATCGCTATCAAGACGCCGCAGCCGGCTCAACTGCGACCCGTACAGCGCCGCATAATCCTGAGGATCTGCCTCGTTCGGATCGACTTGGGTCAATTGCATGGAGATATCGACCGCCTGCTGGAGATCTTTTGCTCCGGTATCGAGATCGCCGGTCAGAGCCAAGGTGCGTCCCAAGATCGCGCGCACTCTCAGCATGTTCTCGCGCTGCACATTGTCTGTGGGATCGTGAATTGAAAGGCGGGTTTCGATCGCGTCGTCGGCCCGGTATTCGGCCACGGCCGTGGTCAAGTCGCCGCGCATCAACGCCAGCTTGCCGAGATTGTTGTGGGCACTCCCCAGTTGCTCTGCCCAATCGGTGTTGTCGGGGTTCACTACCACCAGTTTTTGCGACAGTGCCAATGTATTCTGGTACTGGACAAAGGCTTGGTCCAACTGACCGCGCGTTTCAAATATATGCCCGGTGTCATTGTAGATATTGGTTAGCTGAAACATCAAATCTTGGTTGCTCGCTGCCTGAGTTCCGACCCGCTTCAGTACGCCTTGCGCAGCTTCGAAACTTTGCAGTGCCATATCCAGATTGCTTTGATGCATATAGGTATAGCCAATCCAGGCTAGATCCCTCGAGTAAGCGATCTGCCGCGCTGCATTCTGTGGTGCCATGTCGGCCAAGGAACGGGCGATTTTTGCTGCCGCTTCATAGGATTGCAGAGCTGCCGGCAAATGGCCCTGACCATCACGCACGTTGCCGATCTTTTCCAGTGCCTTGGCACGCTGCACCAGCGCTTCGTCTGTGACATCCTTGTCCGGCAACGATTCGAAGTACGCCATCGCCTTGTCATCGACCGCTTCCATGACATCCAGTCGCGCTACTTGCGACAGTTTGTCGTTGAGATCGCCGAGCATAAAGCCGACCAGATCTTCTGCCTGCTTCTGACGGCGTTGCGCATCGTTGCGGGCGACCACGGCGTTGATTGCCAGCGCGGCGGTCACCAGCATCACGATGACTGCCAGCGCGGTGACCGCCGTCATCCGCCGCACGCGGCGCTGTTGCTCGCGTTGCTTCAAGGCATCGAAACCGACATCCAACATGCCGGCGATCAGTTTCAGCTTGGCGTTGGCCTTGCCGTCCTTGCCCGCGCGCGCATCCGCGGCGATCGGCTCGGTGTGCTCGTCGGTCAATGCGCCGTTCGCATCGATGCGATGGCGCAGCGCCGGGCAGAAACATTCTTCGCTTTCGCGGCCGGGCAAGTCGGCGGCGTTGGGTTCGCCATCGACGATCAGGCAAAGAATGCGATCGGCGCGTCCCATGCGCTTGAACGCCAGCACTTCCTCGTTGACCCAACGCGAAGTAGCGGCGCGCGGCGAGCAGATCACGATCAGCCAGGCCGAATCGCGCATGGCCGCCGCGACCTTCTGGTTGAGATCGATCGCGCTGGGCAATTCGTCGCGATCGCGGAAGATCGGATGCAGGCGTCGCGGGATTGTCCCGGCCGCGGTTTCCTTGCCGACCAGCCGCGATGGCACCCGATAGGTTTCCAGCGCTTTGTGCAACCAGTCGCACCACGCGCGGTCGGCGTGGCTGTAACTAATGAAGGCGCGATAGGCGAACGCGGAAACGGACGATTCCGGCATACGAAGCCCCACTCCATCGCCATCCGTGGCAAAGCCCACCGTAACGTAGCCGCCGACGCGCGGAACCGGGCCAGCCCGGAATGCCGCGCAGGACAGGGCATTCAGCCTAACACCAAATGTGAACAAAGGTCACACTCTCGATGCCCGGCTTCTTACCGGCTTGGCCAGCCGCAGCAAATCGGGTTCGAAGCCGGATCGCTCGTAAAGCGCGCGGGCGCGAACATTTCTGGGAAACACCGCCAGCGTGATCAAGCCGCAGCGTTGCCGCTTCGCCCATACGTGCGCGTGGCCGAGCAGGGCACACCCGATGCCGCGACCGTCGTGGCCGGGCGCGACAACAAGATCTGAGATATGGCAATTGTTTTTGCCGGAAAAGAAATCGCGGGTCTTTTGCAAGCGCAGAAACCCCACGCGCTCGCCGTTGTCGTCCTCCGCAACGAACAACGCCTCGCCGGCGGGTGGTTCGCGCAACGTGCGGATCAGGTCACGGCGGATACCGGCTGCGCAATCGGTGCGTTTGCGCCACGGCGGCAATGCGAAATCGACGAAGCGCGGAATCAGCGACAGGATGAAATCATCGTCGCTGGCATCTGCGGCGCGGATGCGCAATGCGATTTCAGGCGCGCGTCTTTTCGCCGGGGTCTGCGTTCGGGTCACGGGTTGCCGCACGGCATCGATCGATCTTATCGCCAAGTATTCGCCACGCCCGGCACCGGCGACAGAAAGCCCTTGCCATCCAGATCGAAACGATCCGGCTTGCCGGTCTCGCCCTTGCCGATCGACAGGCCGCCTTTCAGTTCGTAAGCGATGGCATTCCCCTTGGCCGAAGCCAGTGCCGAGCGCGCGTCCGCAGCGGGCATAATCGTCGTGGTCGCGATGTCGGCGCTCATCGCGGGAATATCGAGCGCCGGCGACAGCGCGACGTGTCCGGCGCGCTTGCCGCCGAGATCGAGATCGGCGCCGAGCGCATAAACATGCATGC
This sequence comes from Rhodanobacteraceae bacterium, assembly GCA_039924705.1. Lineage (GTDB taxonomy): Bacteria > Pseudomonadota > Gammaproteobacteria > Xanthomonadales > Rhodanobacteraceae > 66-474. The sequence continues at coordinate 3,567 of JBDTAJ010000023.1, read as the reverse complement.
CGGTATCGTAGCTGTAGTTCTGGATACGCACGATCAATTCCCAGTTGCCGCCGGGCAATACTTTCAACTGCTGGATGCTGGCGGTCGGCGGTTGCAGCTTGGTGCCCATGCCGCAGGCGGCGAGCGCGACGATTGCCACGAGCGGAATCACGAAACGCAAGGCCTGTTTCATCGTTGACTCCATGAGATCGCTCTGCGTCACTTTACCGCGCAATCCGTTCGTAGGGCGTGTTTGAAACCACGCGTTGGCTTGCAGCGAACTCCGCGATCGGCGACAACGCCGTCAAACGCCCGTCGTCGAGCACCGCGACCGCATCCGCCAGCGCCAGCACCTCATCGGCTTGATGGCTGACCAGGATCGTGGTCAATGCCAGTTCACGCTTCAGACCTCGCAGGTGCTCGAGTACCTCCGCGCGCGCCTCGCGATGCAGATTCGACAGCGGTTCGTCCAGCAACAGTGCAGCAGGGTTCGCCAGCAGCGCGCGGCCGATCGCCACGCGCCTCGCCTGACCGCCGGACAGTTCGTCCGGTTTGCGTTTCAGCAATGCATCCAACCCGAGCAATTGCACCGCGGCGTCGAAGCGCGCCGAATCCGTGTGACGCGGCATCCCGTAACGCAGATTCTCGCGCACGGACAAATGCGGAAACAGCCGCACGTCCTGGAACACCACACCCAATCCGCGCCGCGCTGGCGGCAGATCGACGCCGGTTTGCGAATTGAACAACACGCGCTCATCCAACGCGATGCGCCCGCGCGCGGGTTTCAACAAGCCGGCGATCGCGTGCAGCGTCGTGGTCTTGCCGCAACCCGATGCGCCGAACAAGGCCAGCGCGCGCGCCGGCGATTGCAATGCGAGTTGCAACGGGAACTCGCCGCGGTTCAATGCGAAGTCGAGTTCGATCATGCATCCTGTCCTTGTTGCCGCGACCCGCGACGCAACAGCAAAGCCGCGCCCAGTGTCGCGATCAGCGCGACGATCAGCGCGACCCAGGTCAGCCGCAGCGCGCCACTTTCGCCGCCGGGCGTTTCCAGCAATTCGTACAACGCGATCGGCAGCGTGCGCGTTTCGCCGGGAATCGAGGACACGAAGGTGATAGTCGCGCCGAATTCGCCGAATGCGCGCGCGAAGCCAAGCGCCAACCCGGCGACCAGACCACGCGCCGACAACGGCAGGACGATCCCGAAAAAAATCCGCCACGCGCCCGCGCCCAACGTCGCCGCCGCTTGCTCGAGACGCCGATCGACAGACTCAAATGCGGATCGCAACGCGACCACCAGCAGCGGAAACGCCATTACACCGGCGGCCAGTGCCGCGCCCGTCCAGCGAAAGGCGATGCTCATATGCAACGCGTCCAGCACGCGGCCGATCGGCCCGCGATGGCCGAACAGTTCCAGCAAAACGTAACCCGTCACCACCGGTGGCAGGATCAGCGGCAGCAACAGCGCGGCTTCCGCCAGGGATTTGCCGACGAAACGCCGGCGTGCCAACAGCCACGCGCAGGCGATCGCCGGCGGCAATGCGCACAGCACCGCGACCAGCGCGACCTTGAGACTCAGCGCCAGCGCGATGGTTTCATCGTGTGAAAGCCACGTCATCGCGGCGGCGCGTCGAAACCGTAACGCCGAAAAGTGGCTTGCGCACGCGACGACTGCAACGCGGCGAGCAGCGCGCGGATTGCAGCGCTATCGTGTCCGCGCATGATCGCGACCGGATACACGATCGGTTTGTGGCTCGTTGCCGGGAATGTTGCGACCACGCGCACACGCGGCTCCGACACGGCATCCGAGCGATACACGATGCCGAGCGGAGCTTCGCCGATCACCACCAGTTTCAATGCGGCGCGCACGTCCTGGTTCATCGCCAATCGCGATGCAACCGAATTCCACAATCCAAGCGTCGTCAACGATTCCTGTGCGTAACGGCCGGCCGGCACCGATTTCGGCAACGCGATCGAGAGACGGTCGTCCTTGCCCAGCGCATCATGCAAGGATTGTGGCTGCGCGAGATCGACTCGAACCGGCGAGGTTTTCAATGCGACCAGCATTAGCGCGTTGCCGAGCAGGTCGTGGCGCGAATCCGCGACGATCGCGTCGTGCTTCGCTAGATCATCCATCCAGTCTTCGTCGGCGGAAATATAGATGTCGGCCGGAGCGTCCTGTTCGATTTGATGCGCCAGCGCGGACGATGCCGCGTATATCAAGCGTGGCGCGGGTGTGCCGAGCGCGCCGGATGCGGCCAGTTCATCCAGCGCCGGTTTCAAACTCGCCGCGGCGAGGATCGTTGGCGGTAGCAACGCTGCCATGGCGCGCTCGGTCGGCAACGCCAGCAACACCGGCATCAAAATCAAAATTAGGCGGACGAACATCGGCGAACTCCTGCATGCGACGCCGTGATTCTAGCGGCCGCGCGCGTTGCGGCGTCGCGGATTCATCGCCCATAGCTCGCGGTTAGCGTCGCGCTCGCCAGCGCGTGTTGCCGGATCGCCGCGACCGCCTTGCCAGCGTCCGCGTCGATCGCGAGACCGAGCGTGGGCACGTCCAACGCGTACACGGTGAACACGTAATGGTGCGGTTTGCCCGGCGGCGGGCAGGGACCGGCATAGCCGCGGCTATCGAAGCCGTTGGCGATCTGGATGGTGTCGCCCGGCGCGTTGCCGTTGTGCAGGGTGCCGGCGCCGGCGTTGAGTCCATGCGCGCCGACATGGATGTCGAAGGCGATCCAGTGCCAGAAGCCGCCGGCGGTCGCGTCGGGATCGAACGCGGTCACGGCGAAACTTTTTGTGTTGGGCGGCGGATCGTGCCACGCGAGTTGCGGCGAAATATTACCGCCGCCGCAGCGGGTGTAGACCTGCGCGCGCGCGACGGTGCCGCCGGGCTTGATCTGAGGGCTTTCGAGCGTGAACGCCTGCGCGGTCGCGCAGCCGCAGATCATGGCAATGCCAAGCAGAGGGTTTTTAATGTTCATGGCTACTCCTTTGCAGCTTTGCGCGCAACAGGCATCATGCGCGTCTCCCACACGACAACTTTGCACATGACCCGACGCTTGATTGTCCGCCGCTCGCCTATCCACGGCAACGGCGTCTATGCCGCCACCGACCTTCCCGCCGACACCACGCTGATCCAGTACAAGGGCCGTGTCATCACCCACGCGCAAGCCGACCGGCTGTATGGCGAAGGCGCAGACACCGGCCACACTTTCCTGTTCACGCTCAACGACACATACATCGTCGATGCCAATGTCGGCGGCAACGCCGCGCGCTGGATCAACCACGGTTGCGCGCCGAATTGCCGCGCCTACATCGAGGAAGACGATGGCCGAAAGAAAGACCGGGTGATGATCGAAACCCTGCGCGCGATCCGCGCCGGCGAGGAACTGACCTACGACTACGGCATCGTGCTGGATGTGCCGCACAACGCGAAGATGAAGAAGGTGTGGGCGTGCAAGTGCGGCGCGAAAAAATGCATTGACACGATATTGAAACCCAAGCGCGGTCGCGCTTGAACGCAACCCTTGCTCCATGCACACGCCGCGCTAACGCGGCGGCGTGCATGATTCGCCGCTCAAT
>JBDTAJ010000022.1:0-3583 GCA_039924705.1 Rhodanobacteraceae bacterium | reverse complement strand
ACTGGAAACGGCGAGCGCCGGCACGATCGCGATCGACGGCCGCGTGGTCAACAACATCGCGCCGCGCGAGCGCAACATCGCGATGGTGTTCCAGAATTACGCGCTGTATCCGCACATGAGCGTGGCGGAAAACCTGGCGTTCGGCCTGAAGCTGCGCGGGCAGCCGCGCGCAGAGATCGTGCGGCGCGTCGATGCCGCCGCCGGGATGCTGGGTCTGCACGAAATGCTCGATCAGCGGCCGCGCGAGCTTTCGGGCGGCCAGCGCCAGCGCGTCGCGCTGGGCCGCGCGTTGGTGCGCGAGCCGAGGGTGTTCCTGCTCGACGAACCGTTGTCCAACCTCGACGCCAAGCTGCGCCTGTCGATGCGGGTGGAGATCGCGCGGCTGCATCGGCGCCTCAACGCCACCATGATCTATGTCACCCACGACCAGATCGAGGCGATGACGCTGGGCCAGCGCATCGTGGTGTTGAAGGATGGCGAAATCCAGCAGATCGACACGCCTATGCATCTTTACGACAAACCGGCCAACCTGTTCGTGGCCGGTTTTATCGGCAGCCCGGCGATGAATTTTTTCCGCGGGCGGTTGCTTGTCGATGGGGACAACATGCGTTTGCAGATGGGAGGCGCGAGTCTGCCGCTGGGCGATCTGCATATCACCGATTCCGTATTGAGCGCATATATGGATCGCGAGGTCGTCCTGGGCTTGCGTCCCGAACACCTGCGGCTCATCTCAGACAACGAAGGCGCAACCGCAACTCAGCCGGTTTTGCGTGTGCAACTGGAAGTGATCGAGCCGGTCGGAAACGAGATATTTCTCAATCTGCGCATCGGCGCGAGTGAACTGGTGGCGCGTGTGCCGCCGCAAGCGCTGCCACCGCCGGGCAGCGAGATCGATCTGGCTTTCGCGCCGGAGCAGCTGCGCGCGTTCGATCCCGGTTCCGGAAATCGAATCGAGATCGCGCAAGAGCGCCGAGCCTGAACGCGATGAACTGCGCCTGAGCCGGCGCTTACGAAAACGCAACATTCGTCCAGCAACACGGTCTGAAATCCTGCGCGCAAACCTGCCTCGCAAACGCGCGCTTCATTCCCAAGCTGGAGAAAGAAAATGCACAACACTTTGACAGCCCTTGCTGTTGCCGCGGCATTTGTCGCGGCCGCGCCTGCCTTTGCGCAGGACAACCCTGGCAACACCAACAACGGCGGTTTCTTCATCAACGGCAACGCCGGATATAGCGATGTGATTTCCGGACCGAACAGCGGCAGCGATGCCGGCTACGCGATCAATGGCGGTTATCGCTGGGCGCTGACGCCGCAATTCGCGCTGGGCGCGGAAGTCGGCTACAACGACCTCGGCAACGTGCAAATCAAGAACGTGTTCAACAGCCAGCCGGTGGTGAGCAATTCCAAGGCTTCCCTGCACGGCGCCACCGTGGGCGCGACCGCGCACTACAACGTCACGCCCAACTGGTATGTGTCCGGCCGTACCGGCTTGTATGCATGGAATGGCAAAGGCGTCAGCAACGATCCGTTCCCGATCGACGAGCATCGCAGTAACAACGGGTACTACGCCGGCGCCGGCGTCGGTTACGACTTCAACCGCAATTTCGGCCTCGGTCTGGCCTACGATTATTACCACGCGAACAAGGATGCGTTGAACCTGTCGACGAACCTGTTCTCGGTCAACGCGGAGTACCGCTTCTGACGAAGTGACGCTTCCGCCATGCGTTATCGGGCGCCGCAAGGCGCCCGTTTTTTGTGCGGTCAGAACGCCGACACGTCGTAGATGTCGTTCTGGGGCAACTCGGTGCCGGATGCGCCTTCGGCGAGACGGATTTTCAAGGCGAGGCCGTCGCGCGAGTCGGCCTTGGACAGCGCCTCCTCCAACTCGATGATGCCTTCCTTGTAGAGCCGGAACAGCGACTGGTCGAAGGTTTGCATGCCTTCCTGCAGGCTGCGTTCCATCGCCTCTTTCATTTCATGCACGTGGCCGCGGCGCAGGAGATCCCGGATATGCGGGGTGTTGATCAGCACTTCGACCGCGGGTCTGCGTCGACCATCTTTGCCGACGACAAGACGCTGCGAGATCACCGAGCGCAGGTTCAACGCCAGATTCATCAGGATGTTCTTGTGCGCGGATTCGGGGAAGAAGTTCAAGATGCGCTCGATGGTCTGATCGGCGTTGTTGGAGTGCAGCGTGGCCAGACAGATGTGGCCGGTCTCGGAGAATGCGATCGCCGCATCCATGGTGTCGGTGTCGCGGATCTCGCCGATCAGGATCACGTCCGGCGCTTCGCGCATCGCGTTCTTCAACGCGTTGTGATAACCGTGGGTGTCCAGCCCGACCTCGCGCTGGTTGACGATCGATTTCTTGTGCCGATGCAGGTATTCGATCGGGTCCTCGATGGTGAGGATATGGCCCGAGGTGTTCTGGTTGCGGTAGTCGATCATCGAGGCCAGCGTGGTCGATTTGCCGGAACCCGTGGAACCCACGACGAGGATCAATCCGCGTGGTTCCATGATCAGTTGTTTGTAGATCTGCGGCAGCAATAACTGCTCGATCGAGGGGATCTCGCTCTTGATCGAGCGGATCACGAGGCCGACCTCGCCGCGCTGCTTGAAAACGTTGACGCGAAAACGGCCGACATCCTTCACCGCCATCGCCATGTTCAATTCCAGTTCGCGTTCGAACTGCGGCACCTGGCCCTCGTCCATCAGCGAATAGGCGATCTTCTTGGCCATGCCGCCGGGCAGGCCGGTATTGCCGAGTGGGTAGAGCTTGCCCTCGACCTTGATGTGCACCGGCGCGCCGGTGGTCAGGAACATGTCCGACGCGCCCTTGTCGACCATCAATTTCAGGAAATATCCGATGTCCATATTGCGACGTCCCAGATAGTGCCTCGTGACCTTGCAAGAGCGACGCCAGCGCGGCGCGCATTGCAATGATGCCAAGCGCGCCTGACAATAGCGCATCCTTTCCGCCGGCAGGTTTTATGGCACGCATGCGGGCAAAAATCCACCAGTTGGTTCCGCTTTTCGCGCTCGCGCTGGCCGGCTGCGCCTCCGCGCCGCCGCCGACCGGCCTGCTGGACCGCGCCGATGCGCAGATTCGGGCTGCGCAGGACGCCGGCGCCGCCACCCATGCCCCCGATGACTTCGCCGAAGCGCAACGGCGCATGGCCTTGGCGCAGGACGCCGCGTCCAGAGGCGACAACGACACTGCCGCAGCCGGCGCGCAAGAAGCCCAAGCTGCCGCCGAAACCGCGCGGGCACGGGCGCGCGCGGCGGATCTGCAGGCGCAGATCCAGGCCAAGGCCGACGAGAATGCGCGTCTGCAGGCCGATCTAGAACAGCGTCAGGCGACCGCCGCCGCCGCGCAAGCAGCCGGAACCGTGCCGCCCGCGGGCGGTTCCACCACCGAATTGCCGCCGATCGACCTAGGCGCGCCCGGCTCCCCTGTCGATCAACCCGTGCCGTCGCCGCCGGCCAGTAGTTCCACCACCGAATTGCCGCCGATCGAGTTGGGCGCGCCCGGCTCCCCCACCGATCAATCCGTGCCGCCGCCGGATTCGCTGGACACGATGCC
>JBDTAJ010000021.1:0-17235 GCA_039924705.1 Rhodanobacteraceae bacterium | reverse complement strand
CGTGGCAACAAAGCATCGTGATAGCCGCGGATTTCGATTGCGATGGCGCCACCGGCGCGGCGGTCGCGCTGCGCGGGTTGCGGATGCTGGGCGCGCAACACGTCGATTACGTGGTGCCGCACCGGATGCTGCACGGCTACGGCCTGACACCGGCGCTGGTCGAGACGATCCAGCCCACACCGGATCTGATCGTTACCGTCGACAACGGCATCGCCAGTCTGGCCGGTGTCGCTGTTGCGAAAGCGCGCGGAAGCCGCGTGATCGTCACCGATCACCATCCGCCGAGCGCGAACCTGCCCGACGCCGATGCGATCGTGAATCCGAACCTGCCGGACGATCCATTTCCGAGCAAGAACCTGTGCGGCGTAGGCGTGATGTTTTATCTGCTGCTGGCGCTGCGTGCGCGGTTGCGCGAGCGCGGCGCGTTCGCCGACCGCGCCGAACCCGATCTGTCGTCACTGCTGGATCTCGTGGCCTTGGGCACCGTCGCCGACCTGGTGTCGCTGGACCGCAACAATCGCGCACTTGTCGAAGCCGGCTTGCGCCGTATTCGCGGCGGCCGCGCCTGCACGGGTATCAGCGCGTTGATCGAAATCAGTGGTTGCTGCGCGAAGACACTGGTCGCCAGCGATCTCGGTTACTCGATAGCGCCGCGGATCAACGCGGCCGGACGATTGGAAGATATGTCGATCGGCATCGAATGCCTCACCACCGATGACACGTCGCGCGCGTACGAACTCGCGTCGATCCTGCACACGATCAACGCCGAGCGCCGCGGTTTGCAGGACGGCATGGTCGCCGACGCCGAGGCGATGCTGGAGGGCATCGTGTTCGCCGACGCGGTCGGCGTCGCGTTATTCGATCCCGCTTGGCACGCCGGCGTGGTGGGACTGGTGGCCTCCAAGGTCAAGGAGCGTTTGCACCGTCCAGCGGTCGCGTTCGCGCCGGCGGCCGATAACAATCCCGACACACTACGCGGCTCAGCGCGTTCGATTGCCGGCTTTCACATCCGCGACGCACTTGTCGAAGTCGATGCGCGCGAACCGGGCTTGATCGTGCGCTTCGGCGGCCATGCGATGGCAGCGGGGTTGAGCCTGCGCGCGAGCGATTTCGATCGCTTCGCCCGTTGCTTCGATAGGGTCGCGCGCGAACGCATTGCGCCCGAGTTGCTGCAACCGTTGCTGCATAGCGACGGCGAACTGGCGCCGGGCGATTTCGACCTGGAACTTGCGCGACAATTACGGATGGCCGGCCCGTGGGGGCAGGGCCTCCCACCGCCATTGTTCGACAATGCATTCGAATGCGTGGGCAGTCGGCGAATGGGCGCGGATGACCGGCATCTGCGTATGCAATTGCGCGATACGCGCAACGGGCGAACGCACGAAGCGGTGATGTTCAACGCCGGATCGATCACGCCAGCCGCCTCGCCGATGCGCATCGCCTACGAACTCGCTATCAACGATCGGCAGGGTCGCGAGACCTTGCGGTTGCTGGTGCGGCATATCGAACCGGCTTGACACGCTGCCGCGCGCCGCGGTTTGGCGTACCCTTGTGATTCCAACTTCGGGAGAATCGAACCATGTCCACGCGAATCCACGGATTGCTCGCCGCCTGCGCCGGCGCGTTGCTGATGAGCGCCGCCGTCCACGCCGGGCCAATCGCCGCGTCCGGCGACACCGCGACCTTGTTGAAAGAGGCCACGACCGGCGCATGGCGACCCGACGCCAACAAGGCGCGCGACACATACCGCCATCCGGTCGAGACGCTGCAATTTTTCGGCATCCAACCCGATATGACCGTGGTGGAACTCGCGCCGGGTGGTGGCTGGTACACCGAAATCCTCGCGCCATTCCTCTACGACCGGGGTCACTTGATCGATACCGGCGCGCCCGCGCAGGGCAAACCGCCGAGCAAATTCCAGATGAAGCTCAAAGCCGATCCGCAGGTGTATGGGCGCATCGTCAGCGTGATCCGTTTCTCGCCGCCCGAGCAAACCGAACTTGGGCCCAGCAATTCCGCCGACATGGTGCTGACCTTCCGCAACACCCACGACTGGCTCAACGATGGCCAGCGGTCGCTGGACGCCGTGTTCAAGGCGGCGTTCGACGTGTTGAAACCGGGCGGCGTGTTCGGCGTCACCGAACACCGCGCCAAACCGTTCGCCGATGCGATGCAGAGTTCCAAAGCTCTGCACAGGTTGCCGGAAGATTATCTGATCGAGGAAGGATTGAAGGCCGGCTTCCGTCTCGCCGGCGTCTCCGAGATCAACGCCAACCCCAACGATCCCGAGGACATCAATGTGCACCATCTGCCGCCGGACTTGTCCGGCCCCGATGCGGAACACGCCAAGATGAAAGCGATCGGCGAATCGGACCGCATGACGCTGAAGTTCGTGAAGCCGGAGAAGTGAAGCAACGCATCCGCGCTACCGCTTGCGTGCCAGCGTCAGCCCATCGCCGATCGGCAGCATCGCGAAATCGATGCGTTTGTCGCGGTGCAGTTTGTCGTTGAGCGCCTGCAGTGCGGCGGTATCTTCGTCTTGCGCGGGTTGGGCGACGCGGCCGCTCCACAGCACGTTGTCGATCGCGATCAGTCCGCCCACGTGTAGTAGTTGCAGACAGCGTTCGTAATAACCGTCGTAGCCGCTCTTGTCGGCGTCGATGAAAGCGAAATCGTAGTGCCCAGCTTCGCCTGCGGCGAGGCGGGCGTCCAGTGTCTCAGACGCCGGTGCCAATTGCAGGTCGATCTTGCCCGCGACGCCGGCTTGTTGCCAATAGGGTTTGCCGACGCGGGTGTATTCGTCGCTGATGTCGCAGGCGAGGATCTTGCCATCGTCCGGAAGTGCCAGTGCGACGGAGAGCGCGCTGCAGCCGGTGAATACGCCGACCTCGATGGTGTTACGCGCGCCCATCAGCCGCACCAGCAGCGCCATGAACTGGCCTTGCTCCGGCGAAATCTGCATCTGCGCATGTGGATGTGAAGCGGTCGCCTCGCGCAGCGCGGTCTGTGCCGGGTGCTCGCGCAGCGAGTGATCGAGCAGATATTGATAAAGCGTGTCGTCGAGATTGATGGTGCGGCGGGACATGGTCGCATCCTTCAGGCGGATCAGTGCGCGCAAGGTGAATGCGTAGCCTAATACAAGCACGTTACGCTTTTGCGACGGTTGCTGAAAGCAATCTGCGAACTGCAGTGGAAAAAGGATAGGCCCGGTTGCGAGCCGGGCCTTTCTTCGATCACTTCACCTACTTCGGAAGCGTACAGTCTGACCGACTTATTGCTTGTTCGCCACGAATGATATGGTGGTTCCGTGCAACTTGTCGTGTACCACGATTTTCGCGGTCTTGCCATCTGGCGCGACGGTTGTTTCGGTCACGTTGATCACCTTGCCATCGCGTTTTTCGGTTTCCTGGATGGTATTCGCGCCCATTTTCTTCACCGAAACGCTGGTGATGCCCGGATCGCCCTTGTAAGGGGCATCGCTGCCGTCCATCTTGGCGGTATAGGAATCCCCAGCCGGATCGGTCATGCTCAAGCTGTCGCGTTCAGTCTTGTAGGTTCGGCTCAATCCGCTGTCTGAGACGCTCTGGATACTGGCAGTACGCCAGGATCCTGAAGTGGCGTGCGATCCGGCAGGACCCTTGGCGACCCGCATGATCGTTACTTGACCCGTCACAGGCGCGCCGCTGGTATTGCTCGTGAATTCGACCGTTCCGGTCTTGCCGTCCGGAGCCAAGGTGACCTTGTCGGTCTCGTAAACCTTACCGTCTTTTTTCAAGGTTTCCTCAACGGTACGATCGTCCACGATCTTTTCGGCGGCCGTATCGAAATACGGATTTCCGCTGACCTTGTGATCTTCGCCATCCGCCTTGACGCTGAATGGGGGCACACAGGTCTTGCACTGGTACATGCCGTTCTGCAGCACGTACACGTCCGGCTTCTTCGGCATCTGCGCCTTGTTCTCGTCGATCTTCCATGTGCCGTCGATGGCGCTCTGCGCCAAAACGGCCGCTGGCGTCAGCAATGCCACCACCAATCCAGAGACAAGCAGCTTGTTCATGGCGAATCCTCCCTTCGTTTTGAAGGCCCGAATGCGAGTGCAGGGATTTCCCTTTGCGGGCCCCCGAACCGCCAACACTACGCCTACGTTTGGTTCTGGACAAGTGACATGACGCTTCCTGCTCGTCCCCTTCGCGATGCGGTAAGGCAGGCGCTTTGCTACCATCACGCCTCTTTTTCAACCGATGCAACCACCATGATCGAAACCAATCCGATCCACACCCGGATCGCGGACCTGACGGCCCGCGTCGATTCGCTTCGGGGGTATCTTTGACTACCCGGCGCGGCGCGAACGTCTCGAGGAAGTCACCCGGGAACTGGAAAACCCCAACGTATGGAACGATCCGCAGCGCGCGCAGGAACTGGGCCGCGAACGGGCGCGGTTGCAGCAGATCGTGGATGGAATCGACAAGATCGGCGGTGGGTTGAGCGACGCCGACGAATTGCTGGCTCTCGCCGAATCGGAAGACGAGGAAAATTCGATCGCCGCCGTCGCGCGCGATGTCGAGACGATCGCCAGGCACGTCGAGCAACTCGAGTTCCGCCGGATGTTTTCCGGCGAAATGGACGTCAACAATGCGTTCGTCGATATCCAGGCCGGCGCCGGCGGCACCGAAGCGCAGGATTGGGCCGAGATGTTGTTGCGCATGTACCTGCGTTGGTGCGAGAACAAGGGATGGAAAACCGAATTACTGGAAGCGAGCGCGGGCGAAGTCGCTGGCATCAAGTCGGCGACGTTCCGGGTCGAGGGCGATTACGCCTACGGCTGGTTGAAGACCGAGATCGGCGTGCACCGATTGGTGCGCAAGTCGCCGTTCGATTCCGACAACCGCCGGCATACCTCGTTTTCGTCGGTGTTCGTCAGCCCGGAAGTGGATGACGATATCGACATCGTGATCAATCCGGCGGATTTGAAAACCGATGTGTATCGCTCATCGGGTGCCGGCGGCCAGCACGTCAACAAGACCGAATCGGCGGTGCGCATTACCCATGTACCATCCGGTATCGTGGCCGCGTGCCAGACGGAGCGCTCGCAACACGCCAACCGCGACCGTGCGATGAAAATGTTGCGCGCCAAGTTGTACGAAGCCGAAGTGCAGAAGCGCAACATCGAAAAAGCTGCGTTGGAGGCGACCAAGTCCGACGTGGGCTGGGGCAGCCAGATCCGCAACTATGTGCTGGATCAATCGCGCATCAAGGATTTGCGCACTGGCGTCGAGCGCAGCGACACGCAGCGTGTGCTGGATGGCGATCTGGATGAATTCGTCGAGGGCAGTCTGAAGATGGGGCTGGAGGCGGGTGCGAAGCGGACGGGTGCGTGAACAGGAATAATGACTCGATGAGCGATCAATCCACCGAAAATCCAGCGCCCACCATCGACGAAAACAAATTGATCGCCGAACGGCGTGAAAAACTGCGCGCGCTGCGCGGGCTGGGCATTGCGTTCCCCAACGATTTTCGCCCCGATGCTTTTGCAGGCGATCTGCAGATCGAGACCGACGGCGTCGATGCGGCCGCGCTTGCAACGCAGGCGCGGCGCGTGCGCGTGGCCGGGCGGATGCTCGGCAAACGCGTGATGGGTAAGGCCAGTTTCGCGCACGTGCAGGACATGACCGGTGCGATCCAGTTGTTCCTGCAAGCTGGCGCGCTGGGCGAGGGCTACGAAGCGTTCAAGGGCTGGGATATCGGCGACATCGTCGGCGCGGAAGGTACGCTGATGCGCACCAAGACCGGCGAGTTGTCGGTAGCGGCCGAATCAATCCGGTTGCTGACCAAATCGCTGCGTCCGCTACCGGATAAATGGCATGGGCTAGCCGATGTCGAACAGCGTTATCGCCAGCGTTATGTGGATCTGATCGTGACGCCGGAAGCGCGCCGGGTGTTCGCGCTGCGCTCGCGCGCGATCGGTTTTATCCGGCAGTGGCTGGAAGACCCGGTGCGGCGTTTTATGGAAGTCGAAACGCCGATGATGCACTTGATTCCGGGCGGCGCGACCGCGCGGCCGTTCGCGACGCACCACAACGCGCTCGATATCGACCTTTATCTGCGTGTGGCGCCGGAGTTGTACCTGAAGCGCCTCGTCGTCGGAGGCTTTGAACGTGTGTACGAAATCAATCGCAACTTCCGCAACGAGGGCGTCAGCACGCGGCACAACCCCGAGTTCACCATGCTCGAGTTGTATCAGGCCTATGCCACCTACAATGAGATCACGGATTTGACCGAAGCGATGATCCGCGATACTGCGAAAGCGGTGCTTGGCCGCACCGCGCTGGAATGGGAGGGCCGCGCGATCGATTTGGGGCCGGTGTTCAAGCGTTGGTCGCTGAGCGACGCGGTGCGCGAGCACAATCCTGAAATCGGCGCGCGTGAAATGCGCGGCGTCGCCGCGCTGCGCGCGCATTGCGCGCGCTTGAAGATTCCGGTCAAGCCCGATTACGGTTGGGGTAAATTGCTGCTGGAGATTTTCGAGAAGACCGTCGAGGACACGCTGGTGCAGCCGACTTTCATTACGCAATATCCCACCGAAGTCTCGCCCCTGGCACGCGCTAACGATCTTGACGCGGAAGTCACCGACCGCTTCGAACTGTTTATTGGCGGCAAGGAATTGGCGAATGGTTTTTCCGAGTTGAACGATCCGGAAGACCAGGCCGCGCGTTTCCGGGCGCAGGTCGCCGCCAAGGATTCCGGCGACGACGAGGCGATGCATTTCGACGCCGATTACATCCGCGCGCTGGAAGTCGGCCTGCCGCCGACCGGCGGCTTGGGCGTCGGCATCGATCGGCTGGTGATGCTGCTGGCGGATGTGCCGTCGATCCGCGATGTGTTGTTGTTTCCGTATATGCGGCCGGAACAATAGACGGAACTCAATATGAGCGGGACGCCTATGATCGCGAGTCAAGTCATTTTTGGGCAGCGCCCAAGTGAAGAGAAATTTCAAATAAGTGTCACGATAGGGATGCCGTATGAGACGGGAAAATCGCCCAACGAATGGGCGTGCCCGGTCTCGATATCCCCTCTGCACAAAGAGATTCGAGATGTACACGGCGATGGTTCATTGCAGGCGCTTTGCTTGGCGGTCTCATGTGTGTACACAATGCTTGAATACTTTGTTGAGGATGGCGGAAAACTGCTATATGAGACGGGTGAGGAATTTCCTCTGGAGTCTACCTTTGGAAGAAGTTACAGATAACAGTATGTGGTACTGCATCATCGCCATCGATCACGAAGATTCATTAACGAAGCGCCAAGCCGCGCGTCCGGCGCATGTCGCACGCTTGAAGCAACTACGCGACGAGGGCCGACTGTTGTTGGCTGGACCCTTTCCGGCGATCGATGCGGAAGACCCCGGGCCGGCCGGTTTCAGCGGCAGCCTGATCGTGGCCGAGTTTGCCGATCTCGCAGCGGCACACGCGTGGGCGGATGCCGATCCTTACGTCGCCGCGGGCGTGTACCGCGAAGTGAGCGTGCGGCCGTTCCGCAAGACCTTGCCATGAGCGGCATCGGTACCGACACGATCCGCGCAAGATTGACCGTGGCCTTCGCGCCGATCGTGCTCGACGTCATCGACGAAGGTCATTTGCATCGCGGCCACGCGGGCGAGGGCCAAGGGCACTACCGCGTGCGTATCGTCAGCGCGGCGTTCGCTGGCAAGACGCCGATCCAACGGCATCGCTTGGTTTACGACGCGCTGGGCGGTCTGATCGGCCATGGCATCCACGCGCTGGCGATCGCGGCGCGGGCGCCGGGCGCAGCTGCGCCGGCAAGTCAAGCCCGATGACGATCAATGGCTTGAAGACCATTTCTCTGCTCATATCGAATCCTGGTCGCCATGCATTGCGCACGGCGCCCGCGTTTGGCACAGTGGCGTATTCGCCCGGTGGAAACGCCGCGCATTGCCTTCAACCTGACTGCTGACCCATGCGCCTGACCACCATCAAGCTGGCCGGTTTCAAATCGTTCGTCGATCCGACCGTGCTGCACCTGCCGACCAACCTGACCGCGATCGTCGGCCCCAACGGCTGCGGCAAATCCAACATCATCGATGCGATCCGTTGGGTGATGGGCGAGAGCGCCGCCAGCCGATTGCGCGGCGATTCGCTGACCGACGTGATTTTCTCGGGGTCGAGCGGCCGCAAACCGGTCGGGCAGGCCACCGTCGAGCTGATCTTCGACAACGCCGACGGCGCGATCGGCGGCGAGTACGCCAGCTACAACGAAATCTCGGTCAAGCGCAACGTAGGGCGCGATTCGCAATCGGATTATTTCCTGAACGGCGTGCGTTGCCGCCGCCGCGACATCACCGATTTGTTTCTCGGCACGGGCTTGGGCGCGCGTAGCTATTCGATCATCGAGCAGGGGATCATTTCCGACATAGTCGAATCGCATCCCGAACAGTTGCGGATGCATCTGGAGGAAGCCGCCGGCATTTCGCGTTACAAAGAGCGCCGCAAGGAAACCGAAAGCCGGATCAAGGCCACGCGCGAGAATCTGGATCGCGTACGCGACGTGCGCGACGAGGTCGAGAAGCAGCTCGATCACTTGAACCGGCAGGCGCGCGCCGCCGAACGCTGGAAGAAACTGAAAGAGGAACACACACGTCGCGAAGCCGAATTACGCGCGCTGAGTTATCGCGCGATCGCGCAGGAACTGGAAACCCATCGCGCGTCCTTGCGTGAAGCCGAGACAGGCATCGAGAAGAAGCTCGCCGAGCAGCGCCATCTGGAAGCCGGAATCGAAGCCGGTCGCGTCCGCCATCAGGAACACGCCGACGCATTCAATGCCGTGCAGGCGGAGGTTTATCAGGTCGGCGCGGAATTGGCGCGCGTCGAACAGCAAATTCGGCATCACCGGGAATTGGGCGAACGCCTGCGTCAGGCGCGCGAGGAAACGCAACGCGCGTGTAAGGAAATGGGCGAGCATCTCGCCACGGATCGCGCGCAACACGAAACCGTTGGCGCGGCACTGGCCGAGGGCGAGCCGGAACTGGCGCGATTGCGCGATGCCGAGACGGACGCCGCCGCGACGTTGCGCGAGGCCGAGGCCGCGCACGCCGCCTGGCAGGAGCGTTGGGAAGCCCACGGCGGCGATTCGGCGGTCGCGTCGCGCGAAGCCGAGATCGAGCGCACCCATATCGATCATCTGGATCGGCAAGGGTTGGAGTTTGCGCGTCGCCGAGAAGTGCTGCAAAACGAGCGTACGGGCTACGACCTGGATGCGCTGCATCAGGCCGCCGTGCAATTGCAAGGCAACCACGCGGCATTGCAATCGGAAGTCGAGTCGCGCGGCGCAGCGCTGGAGCAACACAAGGTCGATGCCGAGCGTCTGCTCGGCGAGGAGCGCCAGGCCCAAGCGTGGCTCGCCGAAGCGCGCGCGCAGCAACAAGGCCTGCGCGGCCGCGTCGCGTCGCTGGAAGCGTTGCAACACGCCGCGCTCGGTCGGGATCGCGATACCGCGCGCGAGTGGCTGGACAAGTTCGGGCTTGCCGACAGCGCGCGTTTGGGCGCGCGCTTGCAAGTCGAATCCGGATGGGAACGCGCGGTCGAAACCGTGCTGGCGGGATTGCTGGAAGGCGTGCTGGTCGAGGATCCGCTCGCGCTCGCCGTCGATCTCGCCGCGGTCGAGGGCGCCGATGTCGGTCTGGTTGGCGCGAACGCGAATGATAGGCAGGGCGAAGCGGGCACGCTTGCCGCGCAGGTACGCGGTCCGGCTACGGCGCTCGCGTTGCTGGCGCAGGTGCGCACCGCCGGATCGATCGACGCGGCGCGCGCCTTGGCCAAGACGCTAAGCGCGCCGCATTCGGCGATCACCCGCGATGGCGTGTGGCTCGGCGCGGGATTCGCGCGGGTGCGACGTGCCGAGGGTGGCCAGGTCGGCGTGCTGGCGCGTGCGCGCGAATTGCAATCGCTCAACGCAGAGATCGAACATAACGAAGCGCGGCTTGCCGATTTGATCCGCCGCGCCGAGGAAGTGCGCACGCAGCGTCTTGCTGCCGAACAGGCGCGCGACGACGCGCAGAGCGAACTGTATGGCACGCATCGACGCTTGTCGGAACTCGCCGGTGAACTGCAAGGCAAGCGCGGCCGCATCGATAGCGCGCAGGCGCGTCTGCAGGCGCTCGACACCGAGCACGCGGACATCGCCAATAAACTCAATGAAAGCGAAGGGCTATCGCGCGCCGCGCGCGCGCGGATGGAAGCAGCGATCGCCAGGATGGGCGAGCACGAGCGCGCCCGCGTGGAACTCGAAGGCGAGCGCCGGCAATTGCTGGAACGCCGCGAAGCCGCGCGAGCGGATGCGCAGGAAGCCGCCGACGCCGCGCACCGACACGCGCTGACGCTGGAGTCCAAACGCGCCGCGCTCGTTTCGCTCCAGCAATCGCTGGCACGGATGCAGTCGCAGCTTGCGCAACTGGAAACGCGCCGCGCGGAGCTGGACACCCAGATCGGCGCCGGCGACGATCCCGTAGCGGCGCTCGAGCGCGAGCGGCAGACCTTTCTGGATCAGCGCCTGCAGATCGACCGCAAGCTGGTCGAGGCGCGGCGCGCGGTGGAAGAAGCCGACGCCGAACTGCGCCAATCCGAACAGCAGCGCCACGCCGCGGAAGCTGCGTTGATCGGCCAGCGCGAAGAGTTGGCGCAACGGCGTCTGGCCGAGCAGGCACTGCGCTTGCGCGGCGAGCAGTTGACCGAGGCGATCAACGCCGCAGGTTTGCGGGTCGAACCGCTGCTGGCGGAGCTTGCCGATGATGCGGAGCCGGAACAATGGCAACAACGCATCGAGGAGTTGAACACGAAGATCGCACGTCTGGAGCCGGTGAATATGGCCGCGATCGCCGAACACGCCGAACATCTTCAGCGCAAGGAATATCTCGACGCGCAACTCGCCGATCTTGTTTCCGCGCTGGAAACGCTGGACAACGCGATCAAGAAGATCGACCGCGAGACCCGGCAGCGTTTCAGGGACACCTTCGACCGCGTCAATGCGGGACTGCAGGAATTGTTCCCGAAATTGTTCGGCGGCGGCCACGCGTATCTGGAATTGACCGGCGAAGATCTGCTCGACACCGGCGTCGCGATCATGGCGCGGCCGCCCGGCAAGCGCATCAGCAATATCTCGCTGCTGTCGGGCGGCGAGAAGGCGATGACCGCCGTCGCCCTGGTGTTCGCGATCTTCGGGCTGAATCCCGCGCCGTTCTGCCTGCTCGACGAGGTGGACGCGCCGCTCGATGAGGGTAACGTCGGGCGTTTCGGGCAACTCGTGCGCGACATGGCCGAGAAGGTGCAGTTCATCGTGGTCACCCACAACAAGGCCACGATGGAAATGACGCACCAGTTGTGCGGTGTGACCATGCGCGAGCCGGGCGTATCGCGGCTGGTGCAGGTGGATCTGGCGGAAGCCGCGAAACTCGCCGGTGCGGCATAACTGAAGTCGGGAATCGGAAGCACGACAGTAGCTTCGTCATTCCGGAACTGCGAAGGCAGGTTGCCGCAGCGGAAGGCCGAAGGCGGCCCATCGGGCGAGTGCCGTGGATGGAGCGACTAACCCAGCCTTTGCTCCAACGCGCAAAGAGCGCCTCTGGATTCCGGTCCTTCGGCAAGCTCAAGACATGCTTTCGCCGGAATGACGGGATTGAAAGTCCCCGCTTTGCTAAAGTCCGCACATGGATTCTGCGGCGATCTCCACCGCCATGCTGCGCATCATCCTTGCCGTCATCGGCGGGCTGATCCTGCTGGCGATCTATTTGTTCGGCCGGCCGGGCCAGCGCGGGCAGGGGACGCGCGTCTTGTTCAAGCGCATGCGCGGGCAACGGGTCGAGCCCGTTATCGGTGAATCCACCGGCGGACCGATTGACGATCCGGCCGATCCCGCCGCCACGGTGCCGGAGCCGCGCCAGGGCGAACTGGGTGTGGATCTGCGTGAGGAACTGGAACGCCTCGGCAACACGGTCGCCGGCGCGCGTGCCAGGCCACCGGGTCCTGCGCCGGACGCGATGCAGCGCCCGCCGCCTGGCAAACGGCCGCCCGATCTGCCGGTGGAGCGGATCGTCACGTTGTTCGTGGCCGCGCGCGGCGGCGCAAAATTTTCCGGGAGCGACATCGCGGTTGCCGCCGAGAAGGCCGGACTCGAATTCGGCGACATGCACATCTTTCACCGCCCATTGGACGGCAGGCCGGAGGCGGGACCGATTTTCTCGATGGCCAATATGGTGAAGCCCGGCTACTTCGACATGAACCACATCGAAGAATTGCAAACACCAGGGCTGACCTTCTTCATGACGTTGCCTGGCCCATTGACCGCGCTGGACGCGTGGGACGCGATGTTGCCGACCGCGCAGCGCATGGCCGAGTTGCTCGGCGGTAACGTGCTCGACGAGGAACGCAACGCGCTCGGTCGTCAGCGCATCGCCGTGCTGCGCGACGAACTGCGTGCGTGGGATCGTCAGCACGAAGGGCCAGAAATCACTTTGCGTCCTCGGCGTTGATTGCTTGAGCGGTTGAAAAACTGCTGCGCTCGGCCTGATTCAATCGATAT
The DNA here is from genome assembly GCA_039924705.1 of Rhodanobacteraceae bacterium. Lineage (GTDB taxonomy): Bacteria > Pseudomonadota > Gammaproteobacteria > Xanthomonadales > Rhodanobacteraceae > 66-474. The sequence continues at coordinate 4,647 of JBDTAJ010000021.1, read as the reverse complement.
GTAGTGCGCCGACGGCCGGATGTACCGCCTTGGGCCAAGGAATGCTCTTGTACTGACGTGTACACTCCGCTTCTTCCGCTCCTGCACTCCGGCGGCTCGCAACCTGCCTTCGCTCGCTACGTTTTTCAATCCGCTTATCTTCGGTCAAACGAGAGAAATCGTGGGTTATCCAAATCAAGCGTTTCGCGAGGATCGCGTCGATCTTTTGCATGAAGCCATCCGTGCGATCGCGTTCGGCACATTGTTGACGCATGCGGATGACGGCTTTGCCGTGACGCATCTGCCGTTTGAACTCGATACGCAGCCCGCACCGAACGGCATGCTGGTCGGTCATATCGCGTGTGCCAATCCGCAGTGGCGCGAGGTTGGCGAGGGCGTGCCGGCATTGGCGATCTTCCAGGGACCGCACGGTTACGTGTCGCCGTCGTGGTATCCGGGCAAACGTGACGATCCGCGCCAGGTGCCGACCTGGGATTATGTCGCGGTGCACGCGCACGGCACCTTGCGGACATTCGGCGATCCGCAGCGGCTACTCGATCTGCTGACGCGATTGACCGAATGCAACGAACGCGGACGCCCGCAGCCGTGGCACGTCACCGACGCGCCGGAGGATTACGTGCGCGAGCAATTGCGTTACATCGTCGGCCTGGAATTGCGCATCGACAAACTGGAAGGCCGCTACAAGCTCAGCCAGAACCGCGACGCCACCGATCAGGAAGGCGCGCGCGCCGGCCTGGCCGCAGCGGACAGCGAGCGCGAACGCGAATTGGCGAAGGCGATTGCGAAGACGCAGGCGAGACGGTAACGAATCACGCCTCCAGCTTGCGCACTAACTCGATGTATTTGCGCCGGGCATCCTCGCGCGACATTCCGCGCAGTTTGGCCCACGCCTCGTATTTGGCGGTACCGACGAAATCGAAGAAACCGGGTTTCGGCCCCGTCATGTCGCCCTCGGAACCCTGCTGGTACAATGCATAGAGTTTGAGCAGGGTGTCGTTGTCGGGACGCTCGCCGAGCAGTTTGACGCTTTCCGCGGCTTGTTCGAACTCGGATGTAACCTCGGACATCACAATAGGCATCCGTTCGGTAACGCGGTGATTGTGGAACAGACGCCGCGCTGTGGTCAACGCGGGCCCGCGCGAGTCATTTGCGCGAAGTGGTCTTTTTCGCCGCGGGTTTGCGAGCGCGCACTTCGCGTGCGAGTTCGTCGATGCGCGCGGACAAGCGTTCGATGTCGTCGTGGCTGGGCATCTGCATACGCCGCATTGCGCGCGCGAGCCGCTCGTCGAATGCCTGCTCGATCTTGCCGAACGCGTCGGTGGTGCGGCGTTTGGCTTCGTCCAGCCACGGCCCGGTGGTGCGCCGCGCCTGTTCGAACTGCGTCTTCGTGTAGGTGCGTGTTTTCTCCTGCACCTGCGTGCCTTCCTCGACCAGCGTTTCGAACAGCTTGCCGCCTTGTTGCTGCGCGCGCGAAAACGCGCCAAGACCCGCCAGCCAGATCTGCTGTGCGGATTCCAGCATGTCGCGTGCCACACGCTGCGCCTGTTCGGCGCCTTTATTGCCGGGCTGATCGCTCATGGCCGTATTCTCCTTGGCGAACCGAGAGCACAAATGTACGCCGATTGCATATCAAAATCAGCTTGGCAACATCACGCGAGTTCGGAAGCACGCGCGAACGGCAGGCCCCAGGAGTCGGGACCAGGCTGTTTCACCAGATCGCTCAACGCGCGCAGATAATCCGCGCGCGGCCACGCGATCGCGCCCATCCGCAGCAGATGGGGGTTTTGCACTTGCGCATCCAGCCATGGAAAACCCCGATCGCGCAGCGCTCGGCAAAGCGCCAGCAGCGCGGCTTTCGATGCATCGCTCGCGCGCGAGAACATCGATTCGGCGCTGAACATGTGTCCGATAGCGACGCCATAAATGCCGCCGATCAGCGCCTCGCCATCCCAGACTTCCAGCGAATGCGCATGTCCCAGCCTGTGCAAGCGCGAATAGGCGGACAACATATCCGGTGTGATCCATGTGCCGGATTCATACGTGCGCGGCGCGGCGCATTCGCGCATCACCCGCTCGAACGCGCGATCGACGCTCAACGTCCATGCCGAGTTCCGGAACGATCGCCGCAAACGCCGCGTTACGTGCACGCGATCGGTCGCGAACACGCAACGCGGATCCGGCGACCACCATAGCAGCGGATCGCCTTGGCTATACCAGGGAAAAATGCCGCGGCGGTACGCGGCGAGTAGCCGTTGCGGCGATAGATCGCCGCCGAAGGCGAGCAAGCCGTTGGGATCGTCCAGTGCCAGCGAGGGATCCGGAAAGCCTTCCGGGTCGTCCATGCGCAATTGCGTGAGCCGGATCATGCGGTATTGCGTTGCGCAAACGGCGAATGCGCGCGCAATTCCTCGCCGTAACTTTCAAGCATCGCCGCTTCATGCTGCAAGGCATCGCGTATGGCCCTGCGGAAATTTGCGTCGGCGACGTAATGTCGCGAATGCGTGCGCACGGGGAGAAATCCGCGCGCGAGCTTGTGCTCGCCTTGCGCGCCTGGCTCGAAGCAGGCCAAGCCTGCGCGCAGGCAATACTCGATGCCTTGGTAGTAGCAAAGTTCGAAATGCAATCCCGGTGTCTGCTCACACGCACCCCAGTAGCGGCCGTATAAGGTGTCGTGCGAGGACAGAAACAATGCGCCGGCGATGATGCGGTCATCGCGGCGCGCGAAGGCGACATTCGAATGCTTGGGAAACGCCGCGCCGAGATGGCGGAAAAATCCGAGCGTCAAAGTCGGTGTGTTGCCCTTGTCCGCGAACGTGGCGAGATACAAGTCATGCATCGCACGCCATTCATCGGCATCCAGCGAACCGCCGTCGCGGAAATCGCACTCGATGCCGGCCCGCGCGACCTGCGCCCGTTCGCGACGGATCGCGGCGCGGCGTTTGTGGGTCAGCGCATCGAGAAAATCGGCGAAGTCGTGCCAGCCATGGTCGTTGCGCCAGTGGAATTGCCAGTCGAAACGCGGCAGCCAATCGTCATCGAAGGCATCGCATTCCTGTTCACGCAGGAAATCGACATGCGCGGACGAAAGCCCGCGCTGATTGGTCAATTTAATCAGTGCGTCAGCGAGCAACCTCCGCCGCCCAGACGCTTCGGTCGCATCGCCCGCCAGCAATCGTGGGCCGGTGACTGGCGAATAGGGGGCTGCACACAGCAATTTCGGGTAGTAGTCGCCGCCCGCGCGCTCCCACGCGCTCGCCCACGACCAGTCGAACACGTACTCGCCGTGCGAGTTGCCCTTGAGATATAGCGGCAGCGCACCGATCAGCGCATCGCCGTCTTGCAGCATCAAATATTGCGCGCGCCAGCCGAGCGTCTCACGGATGCAGCCATGCCGCTCCATGCCGGACAGGTACGCGTGCGAGACAAATGGATTGTCGTCGTCGACCAGTGCGTCCCAACTCGCGGCGTCGATTTCGTCGAGGGATGCATGCGTGCGCAGGGTGAGCATTAGTTGATTGTAGGGGCGCGTTTGCTCGCGACCGTGCACTGCGCAAGCAACCACCCATGGTGCCTGGCACCGGCCCGGCCATCCGCGGCTGGTCGTTCAGCCGAGCACGCGATGCGATTCAACGCATCGCGTAAACGCACGGCTTCACCCCGCCAATCCCACCGAATCCAGAAACTTCTCCGCATCGAGCGCCGCCATGCAGCCGAAGCCGGCCGAAGTCACCGCCTGCCGATAGACCTGATCGGCGACATCGCCGGCGGCGAACACGCCGCGAACCGAAGTCGCGGTGGCATTGCCTTCGAGGCCGGTGCGTATCTTGATGTAACCGTTGCTCATGTCGAGCTGGCCTTCGAAGATGCTTGTGTTGGGGGTATGGCCGATCGCGACGAACATCCCGCTGACGGCGAGTTCGCGTCTGGCACGGTCGTCGGTGCCGATGAGACGCGCGCCGGTCACGCCGGAATCGTCGCCCAACACTTCATCGACGATGTGGTTCCAGACAAGCTCGACCTTGCCCGCGCGCGCCTTCTCGAACAATTTGTCCTGCAGGATTTTTTCCGCGCGCAGTTTGTCGCGACGATGCACCAGCGTGACCTTGCGACAGATATTGGCCAAATACAGCGCTTCCTCGACCGCGGTGTTGCCGCCACCGATCACCGCGACATCTTGATCCTTGAAGAAAAAACCGTCGCAGGTCGCGCAAGCCGACACGCCGCGGCCCTTGAACTTCTCCTCGGATGGAATGCCGAGATACTTGGCGTCCGCGCCGGTGCTGATGATCAGCGCGTCGCAACTGTATTGGCCGTTGTCGCCCTTCAGCCGGAACGGACGCTGCGACAGATCCGCGCTATGGATGTGATCGAACACGACTTCTGTATCGAAGCGCTCGGCGTGGCGCAGCAGTCGCGCCATCAATTCCGGACCCTGCACGCCGGCATCATCGCCAGGCCAATTGTCGACGTCGGTGGTGGTCATCAACTGCCCGCCCTGCGCGAGGCCGGTGATCAACATCGGTTTTAGATTCGCGCGCGCGGCATACACCGCGGCGCTGTAGCCAGCGGGGCCGGAACCGAGAATCAGCAGACGGCTGTGCTTGGGGGTGCTCATGTATAATCCTTAGTGTATTTTCGTCATTCAAC
>JBDTAJ010000020.1:0-7269 GCA_039924705.1 Rhodanobacteraceae bacterium | reverse complement strand
CATCGGGACGGATGCCGTGATGCAACAATGCTCGGGTGAATGCGCCGGTGCCGCCGCGCCGGACTTTCAGATGCAGTTCCTCGAGCAATTCGCGCGGCACCGGGCTGCGCGGCCCATAAGTGAATTGGACGAAGCGGCCTTCCGCCGGCAAAACCGAAAACGCCGCGTGCAGGATTTCGCGTTGCGCATCACGCGGCATCGACAACATCCCGAGCCCGCTGATCACGGCATCGACCGTGCCGCGTTCATCCAGCACGCCACAACGTCGCGCCGCCTCGCGTACGTCGCGCGCATCCGCGCGCACCACATGCACGCGCGGGAAACGTTCCCGCAGATATCGATGCAACGCCTCGTTGAGCTCGACGACCATCAGCCCATCGGGACGGATGCCGTGATGCAACAATGCTCGGGTGAATGCGCCGGTGCCGCCGCCCAGCTCGACCACCCGCCGGGCATCGTGTGGGAGCTGCGTGACCATCAACGCGGCAAGCTGACGCCCCGACGGCGTGACCGCCGCCGTACCGGACGGGTTGCGCAGCCATTCGCGAAAGAAAGTCAGCGCGGGATTGGCGTCGACGGCGAAATCGCCGGAAGTCCGCAGACGTTCGGTGTTATCGGCAGATGTCATCACCGCCTTTTATCACAAGCGCGGTTAGCAACCGGCTAAGCCTTGCTCCGGCGGCTTTGTCGCGCTCAAACACACGCATTAAAAAAACGGACGACGCCGAAGCGTCGCCCGTGGAAACGTGGAGCCATGCGTGATCAGTGGCGATGTCCGTCGTTGCGATCGTGACCATGCCCATCGTCACGATCCCGTCCGCGCCAATCGTCGCGATCGCGCCAACCGCGATGATAGTAACCGCCGCCGTAATACACCGTGCCATAGGCTGGATACGGATTGTAGTAGACCGGTGCGGGCGCGTAGTAACCCGGATCGTAGTAGGCCGGACCGTAGTAGGCCGGGTAGTACGGACGGCGATAGCCGCAGTTGATGCAATCGCCGACGCCGAGGCTGACGGCCGGTACGTTAAAACCCAAACCGATGCTCACGTGCGAGCGCGCAAAAGCAGCAGGTGCCAGCGCGGTGCCGGCCACGGCGAGCGCGGCGATCAAAGCGCCACGACGGAAAGTGCGAGTGTTCATGTCGGCCTCCAGAAGCGATTTGCTTCGGGGTTATGCTCGTTCCTCGGCACTGAATCGGCCCTGAAATGGCCACGCTGCCGTTGGACGACGCGTGTCAACCGATTGCGCGCGTTCAAACGACCGAACCTGAACGCATTGCGGGACGCAACAACCAACAGCCATGGATGTTCGGACGACGCGAGAAATCTGGCGGAAGGCTAGCGCGGGTGCGATCCTCGATCGTGAATATCTGGCTCAGCGATTCACCATCGAGATGGAACCTGCGCGCGTTGTTGGAGAACACGATCACGCCCTCGTCGTCCAGCCGATCGCGGCACAACGTCAACAAGTGCACATGATCGCGCTGCACATCGAAATCGGCGGCACGCTTGGAGTTTGAAAACGTCGGCGGATCGACGTAGATCAACCCGTAGCGGTTGCGATCCTCGCGCAGGAAGGTCAACGCGTCGGCTTGCGCAAGTCGGTGATCGCGTCCATCGAATCCGTTCAACGCGAGGTTGCGCGAGGCCCATTCCAGGTACGTCGTCGACAGATCGACGCTGGTGGTGTCGAGCGCATTGCCACTGGCCGCATACACGCTGGCGCTGCCGGTGTAGGCGAAGAGATTGAGGAAATGTCGCCCACGCGCCAATTCGCGCAACAGCGCGCGCACATTGCGGTGATCGAGGAACAGCCCGGTGTCGAGATGATCGAACAGATTGACCTCGAAATGCAGACCGCCCTCTTCGACGATCAGCATTTCGTCACGCGTATCGAAGCGGCCGTATTTAGCCCCGCCCTTGTCGCGGCTGCGGACTTTCAGCGCAATATGTTCGCGCGGCACCTCCAATGTATCGCCTGCCGCATGCAACAAGTCGCGCAATCGCACGCGCGCGGCTTCCGCATCCACCGTCGGCGGCGGCGCGTATTCCTGGATATGCAGATAGACGTCTGATCTGTTGTCGTGCGATGCATTGGGCGTCCGGCTAGCAGAGGGTTGTTCAGCCGCGCGGGTGCGCTTGGTGAAGCCGCGATAGACGTCGATGGCTGCGGCGTATTCGGGCAGATCGGCATCGTAGACACGGAAACAACTCACCTGCTCCCGCACCAGCCATTTCTTCAAATGCCGCAGATTCTTGTCGATGCGGTTCTTGACCATTTCGTCGCCGCTCGACAGCGGCTTTCGTTCACACGCCTTTTTCTCATGCGAGAGGATTTCGCACACCAGAAACCGGCACGCGATCGCGCCGTTGAACAACGCGTAGCTTTTATCCGGACGCAGACCCAGCGCGCGCGCGGGGTCGTCGGTTTCGCGCTCCGTCTCCGCAACCAGGATCGCCGCGCGCCAGCCGGTGAAATGTTCGCGCAAACGGCCGCCCAGCGTGCGATACAGCGTAGGCAAGTTTTTCGGTTCACCCATTCGCTCGCCGTAAGGTGGATTGGTTATTAACAAACCCTGCTCGAATCCGGCGGGACGCTCCAGATGCGCGAGATCGTGCTTCTGTAATTGCACGAACCCCGCCACGCCCGCACTCTGTGCGTTGCGTTTGGCGATCTCGATCATCAGCGGCGCGTTGTCGCTGCCGAAGAAACACGAACGCAACGCACGCAATCCTTCTTGCGACTTGACCTGCGCGGCGTCGTGCAGTCGTTGCCACAGCGCCGCATCATGACCACGCCAGCCGAGAAATCCGAAATAATCGCGCTGCAAGCCGGCAGCAACATTCGCGCCCATCAATGCGCCTTCGATCAACAGCGTGCCGGAGCCGCACATCGGATCGACCAACGCGCCGCCCTGCGCGTAAATCCCAGGCCAACGCGCGCGCAGCAGAATCGCCGCGGCAAGGTTCTCCTTGAGCGGCGCCTCGCCCTGGTCACGCCGCCAACCACGTCGGTGCAGCGGTTCGCCGGATAGATCCAGTGACAATGTCGCGCGGTCACGGTGCAGTCGCAGGTTCAAGCGGATCGCCGGCCGCTCCAGCACGATTATGGGCCGTGTATCGAAACGCTCGCGGCATTGATCGGCGATCGCATCCTTGACCCGCTGCATCGCGTAACGGCTGTGGGTGATGGCGCTGCGCGTGACTGTTGCATCGATCGCCAGCGTGGTATCGGGCGCGAAGTGCTGCGACCAGTCGGTCGCGCGCGCGCCGGCGTAAAGCGCATCGGTGTCAGGCGCATCGAATTCGGCAAGCGGCAACAAGACGCGGCTGGCGAGGCGCGAGTGGAGGCACGCAAGGTAGGCATGTTCCAGCGTACCCTCGAAACGCACGCCGGCCAGCGCTTCATGCGCCTCCGCGCCGAGCGCGACGAGTTCGTCGCGCAGCAGGTACTCCATGCCCTTGGGGCAAGTGGCGAAGAATGTTGTCACACCGGCCGTCACGCGCTATGCGGAAAGCCGTTCGAGGAACAACCGGAACTGCGCCGCGATCGTCTCGACGTGATCGGCGAGCCGGTGGTCGTCCGGCAACAACAGCATCGGCATCCCGCGCGCGCGCGCGAAGGCCGCCGCCGCCATCGGCGGACACAATTGGTCGTTGTAGCCGTGCACCAGCATCGCGGGCACCCGCGCCATGTCGAACGAAGCCGACCAGCGCGGAATCGCCATCGGCAACGCGATCAGGAACAACGCATCGCACGGCGCTTGCAACGAGGCAAGTCCCGACACGAACGCGCCCATGCTGGAGCCGACCAGGACCAACGGCCGCTGCGCGTCCTTCATCGCCGCGGTCAGACGTGTCACGCGCGGCGGCACCGAACCCGCGTAACCAAGTGCGTCTTCCTCCCGGTAATCCGGGCGCTGCGTGCGCCAGCCCAGTTGCTCGGCGACCGTGGCCAGCGCGCTGACCTTGGTCGCATCCGGGCCGCTGTCGGAACCGTGGGAAAGGATCATTTCGCCGGCCATGGTGGTATCCGCATGGATCAATCTTTTATCGTATCAGGCGATTGCCCGATACGGCTTCATGCGACACTTCCCGATATGTCCGAACTCGAAATCCACGATTGGCCGCTGCCTTATATGGCGCGATTGCGCGAGCGCGACACGGCGGACATCGACCTTGTGGTGATCCACTGCACCGAGTTGCCAGATCTGCCCACCGCGCGCGAATACGGCGAATGCGCGCAACACGCCGACGGCAGCGGCAATAGCGGGCATTGGTATATCGACCGCGATGGCGCGATCCATCGATTCGTTGCCGGCACGCGCATCGCGCACCATACGCGCGGCTACAACGAACGCTCGCTCGGCATCGAACTGGTCAACACCGGCCGTTTTCCCGAATGGTTCGACTCGCGCAAGCAGGCGATGACCGAACCTTACCCGGATGCGCAAGTCGATGCGCTGCTCACCTTGCTGCGCGGATTACGCAAAGAATATCCGCGCCTTGACCACATCGCTGGTCACGAAGACCTCGACACCGGCAAGATGCCGGCCAGCGACGATGCAGCCAAACAGGTTTATCGCAAACGCGATCCCGGCCCGATGTTCCCGTGGCCACGTGTGCTGCGCGGGTGCGGGTTGCGGCGTCTGATTCTCTGATCGCCCGTTATACTGCGCGACGTTTTTTCCCGGAAATTCTTTGATGACAAACCCCCGCGTCGCCGAACTGGTGGAACTGCTGCGGCTGGAGCGGCTGGAGGACAACCTCTTCCGTGGCGCCAGCCGTGACATCGGTACGCGCAATGTGTTCGGCGGCCAGGTGCTGGGGCAAGCCTTGTCGGCCGCGCAACAAACCGTCGATGCCGAGCGCGCCGCGCATTCCCTGCACGGTTATTTTCTGCGCGCAGGGGATATCGAGGCGCCGATCGTGTATTCGGTGGAACGTGCGCGCGACGGCGCCAGTTTCTCCTCGCGACGGGTGCTGGCGATCCAGCACGGGCAACCGATCCTGAATTGCGCGGTGTCGCTCCAGATCGAGGAGACCGGCGTCGAGCATCAGACCACGATGCCGGAGGTGCCGAAGCCGGAGGATCTGCCGCCGTCGCATGCGTTGCCGTCGGAGGAGCTTGCGCAACTGCCGGTGAAACTGCGGCGCTGGCTCGGCATGGATGGACCGTTCGAGTTCCGCCATGTGTGGCCGCGCGATGAGCTGCATCCGGCCAAGCGGCCGGCCTATCAGCACATCTGGTTCAAACTGGCCGATCGCATCGACGATGCGCAATCCCTGCACCGCGCATTGCTCGCTTATGCGTCGGATTTCCATCTGATCGGAACCGCGCTGCTGCCGCATGGCGTGTCCTATCTCACGCCGAACCTGCAGATGGCCAGCCTCGATCATGCGTTGTGGTTCCATCGCCCGTTCCGCATCGACGAGTGGCTGCTGTATTCCTGCGACAGTCCGACCGCGCAAGGCGCGCGCGGGCTGGTGCGCGGTCAGATTTTCTCGCGCGATGGCCGGCTGGTGGCGTCGACCGCGCAGGAAGGCTTGATCAGGCTTCGTGAGCACGGTTGAACCGCGCATCGTGCACTGCGACGGCGTTACACTTGCGACATGCGCCAGATCTACACCTCTCCCCGCCAGCAGAATATCGAGCGCGTGGTCGCCCTGCTCGCCGAGCAAGGCATCGCCACCTCGGTGACCAACAAGCGCGCGTGGGTTCGCTCGAGCTATTCGCGCTTTTCCTACGCCCACGCCAACGACAGCGAAGAGTGGCCGGTGGTGTGGATCACCCGCGCCGACGACCAGACCCGTGCGCGTCAGATACTGCGCGAAATCGGCATCGAACCGGCGACCCGCTACGCCGAAGCGCTGGCCGCGGCACGCGATCCCACCACGCCCGATCCGGGCCGCCACCGGCGCGCGGCGATGCGCGTGCGCATCGCGGTGATGGCGGGCGTCGGCGTGGCATTCCTTTTGCTTCTGTTGAAGATGCTCACGATCCACTGATGTATTGGAATATCGAGAAATCGTCCGTAAGCCGCTTCATTGCCTTGCACAAGGTGTACTGAGAAACCCTCAGCAAGCGACTTCGTTTATCCATCTGGCAAGATTGAGAAACCCTTCGCAACACACTTCGTTGTGTCGCAAAGTGTGTTGAGAAACCCTTCGCAAGCATTCCGCTTTTTCACTTGCATAAAGGCTCGGTTAAACGTGGCATTGCGCAATGACCGCGTACGACTGTTCCAGACGCTGCCACACGCCTGCGGCTATTTCCAGGCGCGCACCGCTCAGAACCTGGTGCTGGATCCGTCGGTGCCGGAACTTCCACGGTTGTATGCTCTGGCGCTGGGCCGCGGTTTCCGCCGCGCGGGCGGTCATGTCTATCATCCCAACTGTCCACGCTGTCACGCCTGCGAGCCGTGTCGGATCGCTGTCGCCGCGTTCGCGCCAGACCGCAGCTTGCGCCGCTGCCTGCGCCGCAATGCCGATCTCGAGATCAGCGAGCATCCGCCCGGCCTGACCGACGAGCGTCACGATCTGTATGCGCGTTACCTGCGCGCGCGACATCTCGGCGGCGGCATGGACGAAGCCAGCGGCGAGGACTTCGCGCATTTTCTCGCGGCTCCGTGGAGCCCGACCGTGTTCCTCGAGTTCCGCTTGCGTGGGGAATTGCTGGCACTGGCGGTCACCGATGTGTGCAGCACCGGTGTATCGGCGGTGTACACCTTCTACGATCCCGAGCATTCCGCGCGCAGCCTCGGCAGCTACGCGATCCTGCGCCAGATAGAACTCGCCCGCACGCGCGGCCTGCCGCATGTGTATCTTGGCTACTGGATCGCGCATCACCCGAAGATGGGCTATAAGTCGCGCTTCCCCGCGCTGGAAGTGCTGGGCGCGGACGGCTGGTCGAAGCCCGAGCGCCTACGCGATGCGAAGTAACGCATCGCGCCAGGGCTGAGCAGGGGCAGGATCCCGACTGGAGTGCGCTCCAGCGATGGATGCTCGCGAAATCCAATAACGAAGCCATTTTATGACCCACTACCTGACCACCCGGCTTTTTCGGAGCGAACCCGACTACGTTGCAACAAACACTGGAGCAATTGGGCCGGGACGGCTGGGAATTGGTGAGCGCTACCTCGCCGTCGCAGCCATATTTCAGCATTCTGCTGTTCCTCAAGCGTCCGCTTTAACGCCAATCCAACCGCGCGTGCTTATCCTGCGTGCTTTGACGAGGAGATCGCCATGACCGCAATTGCCAGGAATC
>JBDTAJ010000019.1:0-7185 GCA_039924705.1 Rhodanobacteraceae bacterium | reverse complement strand
TTGAATTGATTGGCCGGCCCGGTTCGCCCGCGCTATGATCCGTCCTCCGCGGGCTTTTCCATTGGCAGTGGACCCCGGATTGTTGCCCGGTGCGGCAGGCGTAGTCAGCTCCTCCGTCTGCCGTATCCGGGCAATGTTATTGCGCATCCCTGCGCGTCAAAGCAGGCATCCTGCCTGCACTTTTCAATTTTGTGCGAACCTCCTGTTCGCCTCGCTTAGCCATCTTCCCGGACTTCCAACGTCCTGCTTTTTTCGGCGCACAAGCGGACATCCCTATCCGCTCTATTCAACAAAAGCGCGCGCTCGAATCAGGCTTTGGCCGCATACCCCGCGCACCAGCCCTTGGCGTTGACCGCCTTGCCCGGATACAACGAGCACGGTCCGTACGCCTGCCCTGCGTTGCCCTGAAAGAAGCGGCAGTTGTTGCAGGCCTGCCCGGCCTTGTGCGGCGCCGGCGCCGTGTTGGCATTCTCGGTGTAATGCAACGCCTTCGCGGTCGGGTCGGCTTGGGTCAGGTGCGGAAGATCCGCGGCGCCCGCGCGGCGCGGCATTGCACTCAACAACGCCGTCGCGCCGGCCGCGCCGCCGAGCAACGCGAGAAAGCGTCTGCGGGAATGTGGGTTGTCGCTCTTGTCGTCCTGCATTGAAAGCTCCGATCAGTCTGAAAAGTCTGCAGCTATCTTACGCCGTCGTCCGCCGGCGCGCGCACGCCGGCGCATCGCGCTGCATGTTACATTCAGTCTCATGACGACTCGCGCCATCGCGTCAAAATCCACCACGCCAGAGATCGATCAGGCGCGCCTGCGCGCCTGCGCGCAGGAAATCGCGCGTGTCGGCACGGAACTGGCCGCGCGCGGTTGGACGCCTGCGACCAGCAGCAATTTTTCGATGCGGCTGGACGATACGCACGCGGCGGTCACCATTTCCGGACGCGACAAGGGCGCGCTGACCGCGGACGACGTGATGGCGGTGGATCTCGATGGCCACGCGGTCGGCACGCAGGCGCTGCCATCGGCGGAGACAACCCTGCACACCCAAATCTACCGGCGTTTTCCGCAAACCGGCGCGGTGCTGCACACGCATTCGCGCACGCAAACTGTGGCATCGCGTCTGTTCGCGGATGCCGGCATCATCCATTTGGCCGGCTACGAACTGTTGAAGGCGATCACCTGTTACGGCACCCACGAGACGACACTGGACGTGCCGGTGTTCCCCAACTCCCAGGACATGCGCGAACTTGCAGCGCGCGTGGATGCGTGGATCGAGACCGTCAAACCGCTGCACGCATATCTCATCGACGGCCACGGCATCTACACTTGGGGCCGCGACATGGCCGAAGCCAAACGCCATCTGGAAGCGCTGGAGTTCATGCTGGCCTGCGAACTGGATTTGAAGAGGTTGTCCGCACCATGAGCCGCTTGCGTATTTTCGACGAACGCGATCATGGAACCCCGCTGATAGCCAGCGAGGACTACGCCGACATCGCGCGCGAACTCCACAAGGTCGGCGTGCGTTTCGAACAATGGGAAGCATCTCAACCCATCGCGCCAGGCGCGGCGCCCGAGGACGTGATCGCAGCCTATCGCGATGATATCGAACGCTTGCAGCGCGAACACGGTTACCGGGCAGTCGATGTGATTTCTCTCGGCGCCGATCATCCGCAAAAAGACACACTGCGGCAGAAATTCTTGAACGAACACACCCACGCCGAGGACGAGGTGCGCTTCTTCGTCGCCGGCGAAGGCCTGTTTACCTTGCACATCGATGGCCGCGTTTACGAAGTCCTGTGCACGCAGGGCGATCTGATCGGCGTGCCGGACAATACCCGCCACTGGTTCGACATGGGGCCGAATCCGGGCTTCGTGGCGATCCGCCTGTTCACCCATCCGGGAGGCTGGGTCGCGCAGTTCACCGGCGATGAAATCGCCGCGCGCTTTCCAAGGCTCGAAAATTGATCCCATAAGGGGAAACGCATGTCGTATTTACAGAATTCGCTCGCGCCCGGCGAAGTGATCGTGGCGCGCTTCAAGCTGCATTGGTCGATGTGGCTGCGGCTGTGGGTCGTGATCGCGCTGGGTATCGTCGCGATCGCCGCTTTCCTGTTCGTCCAGCAACCATGGAGCAATTGGGCCGCGCTTGTCGCGGCGATTATCGCGACCCTGATCGCGGGCTACGAATGGCTGCGGCTGGCATCGATCGAGCAAGGTGTGACCAACCGCCGCGTGGTGCGCAAGGTCGGCATCGTCAGCCGCAACACCACCGAATTGCGGCTGGCCTCGATCGAAACCGTCGATCTGAAACAAAGCGGTTGGGGACGAATGCTCGGCTTCGGCAACGTCGAGATCACCGGGCGTGGCGAAACCGCGATGTTCCTGCAACGGATCGCCGATCCGGTCGCCGTCAAGCGCGAGATCGAGAGCGCCTATTCATCGCACATCGAAACGATCCGTCCCGACGCCACGACATGAGCGAAACGTCCAAACCCAAGCCGGGCGTCCGCGCGATCGTCACCGACATCGAGGGCACCACCAGTTCGATCGCGTTCGTGAAAGATGTCCTGTTCCCGTTTGCGCGTGAGCGCCTGCCCGCCTTCATCGAAACCCATGCCGACGACTCGCAAGTGCAACACTGGCTGCACGAAGCGGCCAAGGAAGCCGGCTACATCGAGGCCAGTCGCACGGAGGTGATCGATCTGCTGCAACGCTGGATCGATGAGGATCGCAAGACCACGCCGCTCAAGGCTTTGCAGGGCATGATCTGGAAGGAAGGCTACGAATCCGGCGCGTATCGTGCGCATATCTATCCGGAAGTCGCGGTCAAGCTGCGCGAATGGAAATCACGCGGCTTGAAGTTGTACGTGTATTCGTCCGGCTCGGTCGCGGCGCAAAAACTTTTTTTCGGTTTTAGTGAGGTGGGTAATCTGATGCCATTGTTCGACGGGTACTTCGATACCGAGATCGGCGGCAAGCGTGAGCGTGGTTCGTATCTGCGGATCGCCGAGGCGATCGGCGAATCGCCGCAACACATTCTGTTTCTGTCCGATATCGAATCCGAGCTGGATGCAGCGCGCGGCGCGGGTTTGCAGACAATCAAGGTCTGCCGGCCACCGGATGTCTGCGCGGGCGAGCGGCACCGCTGCGTCGCCGATTTCGACGCGATCGACGTGTGATGCGCGCATTCCTGGCCATCCTGCTAGCCTTCGTCGCCGGCGTGGCGTTGACGCTGATGTTCCTGCATGTGCGGCCGCCGTCGCACCCCATCTCCGCGCCTGTCGTCACGACGCAACCCGACGCGCCGGCATCGCGCACGCATCTGCTGACCCCGGAATCGCCGCCGTCGCTATTGCCCGACAAGGACTGGCCGCAGGATGCGCCCACGCCCGAGCAGGCGATCTACGACCAGCCGCGCCTGCTCGACAAGGAAATCGCGCAATTGAAACCGCGCACGCCCGGCAAAGTGAATCTTTACGCGCTGGTGTTCGCCGGCGATGGCGGCGAAAACGTTTTCCGCAACGAGGCGGAGTATTTCGAAAAATTATTCTCGCAGCGTTTCGGCGCGGCCGGTCACGTGCTGGTGCTGGAAAACAATCCGGCCTCGCTTACCACGCGCCCGCTGGCCGACTGGAGCAATCTGGAATCGGCGCTGGATGCACTCGCGTCGAAGATGGACATGCAGAACGACATCCTGCTGCTGTATTTCACGACCCACGGCAGCGAGGATCACTACTTGTATATCGATATGGACCCGCTGCCGCTGGACCAGATCGGCGCCAGCGATATAGCTTCGATCCTGAAGGAGCACCCGTTCAAATACAAAGTGGTCGTCGTCAATGCGTGTTATTCCGGCGGCTTTGTCCCGCCGCTGCGCGGCGCGGACACGCTGGTGATCACCGCCGCACGCGCCGATCGCTCATCGTTCGGCTGCGGCGCGCAGTCGCAGATCACTTATTTCGGCCACGCCTTCCTGGTCGATGCCTTGAATCGCACCCGCGATCCCGTGCAGGCGTTCTCGATCGCACGCAAGGAAGTCGCGGGCTGGGAAAAACGCGACGGTTACACGCATTCCGAACCGCAACTCGACGAAGGCGCCGGCATCGCCGTCAAGCTCACGCAATGGGAAAAGCAATCGCTGCCGGGTGCCGTGGTGCCGTTTCAGGCGGCTTCGAATGAATCAAAACGCGCGTCGGTCACAGCGCACTAGCAACTATCGTGCCTACCCTGCCCCAGGACTTGCCATGAATCGTGTCGTCTTGCACACCGGCCTCATCATACGTCTGCGCCATGTCGCTTTGGGCGTCATCGCTTTCTGCCTCGTCGGCATTGTGACAACGTCAACGGCTGTTGCTGTTGCCGCTGAGAAAAATATTGCGGTGATCGACGATCCCGCCTATACCCATGCGCAACGCTTGGTAGAAATCGAACGCGGACGTAGGCTCAATCTTTATTGCATCGGCAAAGGCTCTCCGACAGTTGTCTTTGATTCTGGCCTCGGTAGCGACATGGACGTATGGGCATTCGTACAACCCATCATTGCCGCCCACACACGGGCGTGCGCTTACGATCGGGCCGGTTTGGGCTTCAGCGATCCGGGCAATCGCGCAGGGACTAGCGCAAACATCGTCGATGATCTGCACCGGCTGCTGGTCGCTGCGTCGATCAAGCCGCCATACATCCTTGTCGGGCATTCCTACGGTGGCATGAATGTCAGGCTCTATGCGGATCTATATCCTGCGGAAGTCGTCGGAATGATACTGGTCGATTCCGCAGAGGAAGACTGGGTTGTAAGTGCCTGGAAACTGGATGCGCGGCAGCTTACCTTTGCGCAATTCCATGCAGAGTTCGAACCGGAATGGCAGGCTCAGCGTGAATGCGTCAAGGCGGCTTCGGCCGGCTTTACCGAAGGAACCGATCTGTACAAGCAATGCATTCCTGCACACGATCCGCACGATAGCGCCGCGATCTACACTGCCTATCTGAAACGCTATCAGACGCCCAGTTTTCAGCAAGCCGTGTTGAGCGAAGAAGAAAGTGTTCACGATGCAAGTGCCGACCAGGTTCGCGCGGCACGGCGATGGTATGGCGCCCTGTCGCTGATCGTGCTGACGTCGTCGCACATCACGAAGCTTCGAGCCAATGAAACGCCGGCGCATAGGGCCGCGTTGAATCGCGTACATGATTATCTCGCCGATCAAATGGCCGCGCTGTCGACGCATGGCGTCGTCAGGCCCGTGCCGGATTCCGATCACATGATCCAGTTGTCCCAGCCGGATGCCGTCAACAACGCGATCCTTGAGGTGCTTGGAGAAACAGCCCCGCAGAAGTAATCATTCGACTATATTGACGCACACGGCTTTGGCCCTTGATATAACACCCCACCCGCCACCAACTCGCAAACGCGCCGCACATCGCCATCCATCGCGCGGTCGCGCGGCATAAAGGCGATGTGTTCGCGGATCTTGGCGTGCGCGGCGGCGACGGTGTCGCCGGGGCGGAACTCGTTGGCGTTTGAAAGCGACTGCATCAGCGCGCGCACTTCGCTGTCGAATTGCGCGCGCTCCGCGCTGCCGTCGCGCGGCGCGCCGGCTATCTTCGCGATGAATGCAGCCGCATCGCCGCCACGCGCCAGCGCGCGCGCGGCGTTGAGCATGTCGCGGCGATAATCCAGCGCCTGGGCCGCGGTGTACAACTCCAGCGCCAGCACACGCGAAAGATCGTCCATCATCGACAACACATGGCGTGCTTCGTTGGCGCCCATCGACACGTGATCCTCGGCGTTGGCGCTGGTCGGGATCGAATACACGCTGGCCGGGTGCGCGCGGGTGGCGAGATCGTTGACCAACGCAGCCGCGGTGTACTGCACGATCATGAAACCAGAGTCGGTGCCATCCTCGTTGCCGGTAAGAAACGCGGGCAGGCCGTCATTGGTGGCCGGGTCGACCAGTTTGTTCAAGCGCCGCTCGGAGATCGACGCCAGCACCGGGATCGCGGCTTTGATGTAAGCCATCGCCAGCGCTAGCGGCATGCCGTGGAAATGCCCCGCCGAGACGACCTGGTCTTCGATGTGTTGCGCGTCGGGCAGGTCGGGAAAGATCAGCGGATTGTCGGTGACCGAATTCAATTCTATGTCGATTACGCGGCAAGCTTGGCGCCACGCATCTCGCACCGCACCGTGCACCTGCGGCATGCAGCGCAGGCAATAGGCATCCTGCGGCTGGTGTTTCTTGCCGCCCTTGAACGGCAGGAAGCGCGTGTAGAAAGCCTCCCGGCCGTGGCGCTGGTTGGGCGGCACCCACTCCCAACCGATGTCGAAACTCAATGCCTGATCTTGCGGCGTTTGCCACGATTGCGCGGTCCAGGTGCGAAAGCGCGGCACCAGGTGATACGGGATGTCGAGCAAGGTCGAATCACGGAACAATTCGCGCAGATTCGCAGCACTTTCCACTTGTCCTGGATGCGGACGCAGCGCGTGCACGTCGGCGCGCAACGCTCCGCCGCGGCCGGCGAAGGCATCCAGCGTCATCGCACCGGCGAGGTCGGCAACGCCGAGCAGGTATTCGAGTTCGGCCAGCGCCAGCACCGCGGTTGCCAACATTTGCGTGGTGGCGTTGTTGAGCGCCAGACCTTCCTTGAACGACAGCGTGATCGGCTGCAGACCCGCGCGTTGCAAGGCTTGCGCGCCGCTCATCCGCTCGCTCTCGTAAAATGCTTCGCCGCCGCCCAGTAACACGATCGCCAGATGCGAGAGCGGCGCAAGATCGCCGCTGGCGCCAACCGACCCAAGCTGCGGGATCACCGGCACCACGCCGCGATTCAAGAGTTCCACCAGCGCAGCCAAGGTTTCCACGCGGATGCCAGAATGCCCGCGCATCAGCGTGTTGATCCGGATCGCCAACATCGCGCGCACGACTTCATGCGACAGCGGCTCGCCGACGCACACCGCATGGGTCAGGATCAAATTGCGTTGCAATTCTTCCGGCAGCGTGTCGTCGCGCGACTCCGGGTTGCCGCCCGGCAATTCGTCGCGCGCGCGGTGCGCGCCCAGCAGCTTGTCGGCATTGCTGCCGAAGCCGGTGGTGACGCCGTAGATCGGCTCGCCGCAGCGCACCTTGTCGGCGAGAAACTCCGCCGCGCGGCGCACGTGGCCGAGCTGGCCAGCGTCGAGTTCTATCTTTGCGCCGTCGCGCGC
>JBDTAJ010000018.1:0-8550 GCA_039924705.1 Rhodanobacteraceae bacterium | reverse complement strand
GCCTCGCCGAGGGCGACGAAGGCGGCAGCGTGGCGGTGGTACGCGCGATCCTGGCGCTGGCGAAAACGCTGGAGATGCAGGTGATCGCCGAGGGCATCGAGACGGAGATGCAGCGCGATGTGCTGCGCAAACTCGGCTGCGAATACGGCCAGGGATTCTTGTTCTCGCACGCGCAACCGGCGGACACCTGGTCGAAGCCATCGCGCCTACGCGATGCTGGTGGCATCGCGTGCGATGGCTGAGGACGAGGCGGAGCCCGATTGGAAAACGCACCAAGGATGGTTGCTTGACGTCACACTGATCGAACCACACTCATCCTGCAAAGCTCGCCGCCCCGTTACGATGCCTCGGCCGCCACCAGCGCATCGCCCATGCAAGACCGATTCGAAACACGCAAGCCGTTATGGCGGCGTCTGTTGCGCGCGCTGCTGATCGCGATTGCTGTCTTCATCCTCGCAAGCTGGCTGACCGTGTTGCTGCTGCGCTTCGTGCCGCCAGCAACCAGCGCTTTCATGCTCGAACGCCGTGTTGGCACCGCGCTGCATGGTGAACACGATTTCCATCTGCGCTATCGATGGGTGCCGTGGCCGAAGATCGCGCCGGTCGCCCCATTGGCGATGATCGCCAGTGAAGATCAGAAATTCCCGTTTCATCACGGTTTCGATGTGCAGGCGATCCAGAGCGCAATCGACGAAGCCGATCAGGGCGAGCGTCTGCGCGGCGCCAGCACCATCAGCCAGCAGACGGCCAAGAACCTGTTCCTTTGGAACGGCCGCAGCTTCGTGCGCAAAGGCATCGAAGCGTGGTTCACCGTGCTGATCGAGGCGACCTGGTCCAAGCGTCGCATCTTGGAGGTGTATGCCAACATCGCCGAACTGGGTGACGGGGTCTACGGCGTGGAAGCCGCATCGCAAGCGTATTTCGGCGTACACGCTGCGCAATTGAACTTGCATGAGGCCGCGCTCCTCGCCGCGGTGTTGCCGATCCGCGGCGCCTGCACGCCGGCCGCCCTTCCGTTTATGTGCAGCGCCGCGCGGCATGGATCGAACGGCAGATGGCTCAATTGGGCGGCGTTTCGTACGTGCTCGATCCGCATCCGCCGAGGCCGCGGGTCCCGAT
The DNA here is from genome assembly GCA_039924705.1 of Rhodanobacteraceae bacterium. Classification (GTDB taxonomy): domain Bacteria; phylum Pseudomonadota; class Gammaproteobacteria; order Xanthomonadales; family Rhodanobacteraceae; genus 66-474. The sequence goes on along the minus strand of JBDTAJ010000018.1, from coordinate 7,431 downwards.
ACATCGCCATCACTGACGATCGCGTTAGACTTGGCTTACATCGCCGCTAACGGAGGGCCGCCATGCGACAGGTCAAACATCTATTGGAAGTCAAGGGCAACGCGGTGTACACGATCGCGGCCGAGTCGCCGGTGCTGGAAGCGATCCGCAGCATGGCCGAGCGCGGCATCGGCGCGCTGCTGGTGATGCGCGATGGCGACCTGCTTGGCATCGTCACCGAGCGCGACTACGCCCGCAAGGTGATATTGAAAGGCCGCTCCTCGAGGGACACCCCGGTGTCCGAGATCATGACCACGAGTCCCATCAGCGTCGATCCAACCGCGACGGTGGACGAGTGCATGCGCCTGTGCACCGATCAGCGCGTGCGCCATCTGCCGGTGACGCAGAACGGTCGTGTGACCGGCGTGGTTTCGATCGGCGATCTGGTCAAGGCGGTGATCGACGATCAGGCGCTGGAGATCGATCACCTGCAGCGCTACATCAGCGGTTAGCGCAATCATCCCTGATCACGAAGGTCAAAAAGCGACCATCCGTGGCCGCACTTTTCAGTTGGGCTTCCTTACCCGTTCGGCAACATGGGCGGCAACGGGCACGCCAGTGTCGCGCACACCACGCGCAGCAATTCCGATTCGGCAACGCTGACCACGCCGTCCTCGGCGATCGCGCGGGTCAGCGCGCGCACGGTCAGTTCCTTGCCTTCGGGCGAAAGCCGCGCGAGCTGCGCCAGCGACGCATCCAGCGCGGCCTGCCAATCCTCGGGGATCGCGTACAACGGCGTTGAACCGGGCAATCCTTCCTGCATCGCCAACAGGAATGCGCGGCGCGCGGCGTCCTCATCGTCGTGACCGAAGTGCGCAACCAGCGCGCACAGGTCGCGCAATGAATCCTGCGCATCGGCGAGGCGCACGTTACCGGACTGAAAATTCGCAGCGGGGTCGAGCGCGGCGATCACCTGCACCTGCACGAGTTTCGCCAGGCAATACTCGTCCAGCTCGACGCGACCATCGGTGCGGATCAAGGCATCCAACGTTGCAACGAAGCATTCCAGTTCCGCCCGCGGGCGACGCTTCAAGGCGGGAAACGCGAGCTGCGCCAGCGGCAGCCGCAATATCGGATGCAGCTCGGTCATGTGCGCCACCGCGGTGCGCGCGGCGTCGGCGAGCGATGCATCGAAGGCCTGCACGATCGACTGCAATTGCCGCTCCTGCAAGTCGGGCTGATCCGACAAAGCTAGCGCCAGCACCACCGCCAACGCGCCGCGCGGATCGCGCGCTTGCGCGGCGAGCGCATCGGGAATGCGCGCGTGCAGCGATGCCGCGGCACGGTAATCGTCTGAACCCTGCGTGCCAACTTGGGAGGCGACGGCTGCGGCGGTGATCGCCAATGCCGCACCGCGCGTCGGCAGCGGACCCCGCGCAGCGGGTGCGGATGTCGATGAACCACCCGAGTCCGCCGGCGCATAACCGCCAATCGACGCGTCCTTCGCATTCGCATCGCGTGTCGCGACCGGCGACTGCCACGCGCGCGCGATCGATTTCAATTCTTGCGGATCGAACTGAGGCTCCAGCGCGCGGATGCGTTGCAGCAGCGGCGGGTGGGTGGCGAACAGCGATGAACGATCCGCATCGCCGAATAGCATATGCCGCACTTCCTCGCGGCCGGATGCTTCCAGTTGCGAGCCTTCCGCGAGTGCGGCGATTTTTTTCAATGCGCCGGCGATGCCGGAAGTCTCGCGCGTGAACTGCACCGCGGAGGCGTCGGCCAGCGATTCGCGCGTGCGCGCGACGGCTGCCTGGATCAATTTGCCGAAGAACAATCCGATGTAGCCGAGCGCGAGCAACGCCAGCCCCGCCAACGCCACGTTGCCGCCGTTGCGGCGGCTGCGTCCGCCGCTGTACATCAGGAAGCGTCCGACGATGCCGATCGCCAGAATCCCGAACAGCAAGCCGATCAGGCGGATGTTCAGGCGCATATCGCCATTCAACACATGGCTGAATTCGTGCGCGATTACGCCCTGCAGTTCGTCGCGGGTGAGTTTGTCGAGACACCCTTGCGTCACGCAGATAGCGGCGTCGGCCGGCGTGTATCCGGCGGCGAAGGCGTTGATGCCGGGTTCGTTCTCCAGCACGAAAATTTCCGGCACCGGCACGCCCGAGGCGACCGCCACTTCCTCGATCACGTTGCGCAATCGCTTCCAGGCCGGATGGGCGGTATCGGCGGGAACCGGCGTTGCTTTCAGTCCTTGTGCGACCGCCGCGCCGCCGCCCGACAGGCTGGCAACGCGATAGGCCGAACACAACGCGATCAGCACGATCACCACGATCGAGATACCCAGCAGCGGCGCCGGCCGCGGGCCGATGCGCAGCACGACCGCGCAGATCACATCGACCGCGACCACGATCGCCAGCACCGCCAGCGCGAACAGCAACACCAGGGTGCGACCGCTGCGCCGCACGCGCGCTTGTTGGGCGAAAAAGTCCATACGGTAGAAGCGGAAATGAGAAGTTGGGAGTGGGAAGTAGGATTGCCGCATTCGCGGTGCATTCGCTTTCTTCTGTCCTACTTCCTATTTCCTACTCCCGCTCTTATTGAAAGCTCACCTTCGGCGCCTCGCGCTTGGCCGGATCGTCGATCGCCAGAGGTTCTGCGGCGGCGAAACCGGACGCCAGTAACGAGCCGGGGAAGGTCTCGCGGCGATTGTTGTAGCCCATCACCGCGTCGTTGAACGCCTGCCGTGCGAAGGCGACGCGGTTTTCGGTGGAAGTCAGTTCCTCCGACAACTGCATCATGTTCTGGTTGGCTTTCAGGTCCGGATACGCCTCGCTCACCGCGAACAGCCGACCCAGCGCCTGGGTCAACTGGTTCTCGCTGCCGGCGAGCTGCTGCATCGCCTGCGCGTCACCCGGCTGCGCCTTGGCGGCGGCGAGCCCGGTGACCGCGGCCGCGCGCGCGGCCGTCACGGCTTCCAGCGTGCCGCGCTCGTGCGCCATGTAGGCCTTGACCGTCTCGACCAGATTGGGAATCAGATCGTGACGCCTTGTCAACTGCACGTCGATCTGCGCGAAAGCGTTCTTGAAACCATTGCGCGCGGTGACGAGTCCGTTGTAGATGCTGACGAAGTACAGCACAATCGCCACGATGACGACCAGCACCAGGATCATGCCCATCTCACTTGCCTCCTCGTTCTTCCGCGCGCGACGCGCACGGTCATCCAACCAATGCGACGTCGAGCTTAACACGCGGTCCCGCCGCTTTCGTCCGGTGCTGGCGTTACTCGCTGTGAGTGCGGCGTGTTGTGCAGGACCCGCGCTGGCGCGGCCGCCGCAGGACCCCAGCGTAGTGCACACCGGACCCGGTCAGGCGCAACTACCGCCCGCGCACGTGCGCGATGCGATCAAGAGTTACGACGACTGGCTCGACCAGGTGGCCGCATCCAACCGCGTCGCGGGGCTCGCCACCGCGGTGGTGGTCGACGACAAGGTGCGCTTTGAGCGCACACTCGGTTACGCCGACGCGCAAACCGGCGAGAAGGTGCAGCCGGATACGGTGTTCCGCCTTGCTTCGCTGTCCAAGGCCTTCGCCACCGCTCTGACCGGCCTCCTGGTGCGCGATGGATATCTCTCCTGGGACACACGTCTCGCCGACGTGCTGCCATTTTTCAAACTCAAGGACGCGCACGCCACCGAACAGGCCACGGTGCGCGACATCCTAGGCCAGCGCCTGGGCCTGCCGCGCAACGCCTACGACAATCTGCTTTCCGATGAGGTGCCGTACGAGGAACTGGCGCGCAAGCTGGACGAGGTCGACATGACCTGCAGCGTCGGCGAATGCTACGGCTATCAGAACGTCGCGTTCTCGCTGATCGGCGATGTGATCTATGCCAAGACCGGTGACTTTTTTTATCACCTGGTCGACAAGCGACTGTTCCTACCGCTCGGGATGACCACCGCGACCTACGGCCGCGACGGATTGGAATCGAGCAAGAGCTGGGCGCACCCGCATTACCGCCGCGCCAGCGGTTGGCAGCCGTTCGAACCCAGCGAGGGTTTTTATCACGTGCCGCCCGCGGCAGGCGTCAACGCCAGCGTGCGTGACATGGAGCAATGGTTGATCGCGCAGATGGGCGGCCGACCGATGGTGCTGCCCCCGGCATTGCTGGAAACCTTGCACTCGCCGGTGATCGACACGCCCAGCGAGCGCGTGGCCTCGCCGTGGCGGCGCGCGCGCTTGTCGGATGCGAAATACGCGCTGGGCTGGCGCGTCTATACCTACGCCGGCGAAACGCTGATCTTCCACGCCGGCGCGGTGCAGGGCTATCGCGCCGAGATCGGATTCTTTCCGAAATACCACGTCGGCATGGTGATCCTCTGGAATTGCGAATGCGCGGAACCCGCCGGGTTGATGCCGATGGTGTTCGACAAAATGCTCGGCTTGCCCGAAGTCGATTGGGCCGGGATCAATGCGCCAGTTCGCGCCACACCCGCGCCTGCGAGGAAGTCGTCGAGCAAAAGCCGGCGTGTACATAAGAGTTTGAAGCCGGCGAGACATTGATTTTGGGGATTGCGAAGTCGCAGGCCAAGGATGGCCGTTAGCGAGCGAGCTACTAGCGCCGTGCATGACGCCGAGCATCGCAGCGCCAAGCGGGAGCAAGGCGCGCATGTCCGAGCACAAGGAGGTGCGAGTTGGTGCCGGGCCGCTTGGCGCGAGTAGCACAGGGCAGTCGAGACAACAAGACGTTGTCGAGACCGTCATGCCCGCGAGCGGAACCAAGGCAATCTGCCACGTGCACAAAGCGCGCAAGCAACCATCCTTGGTGCGTGGCGCCGGCCCGGCTATCCTCAGCCAGTCGTTCGTCGACGCGCGATCTGCCAGTGGCAGATCGCAAACGCGTGTATGAGTTTCATGCAAGCTACCATCCCTGGTGCGTGCGCCGGTGCGGCCATCCATGGCCGCCCGTAAATCGCGCAGCCGATGCCACAGGCATCGGTTAAACGCGCAATCTCACCCCCCGAACTTGAAGTCGACGCGCCGCTGCAAGGTGCTGGAAACCGGCTGACCGTCTTTCAACGCGGGTTCATACTTCGAACGCGAAACCGCTTCGATCGCGGCGCTGTTGAACAAGCGCGACGGTTGCGAGTCGAGTACGTGAGCGCCACTGACCGAGCCATCCGGATTCACCGTAAACTCGACCACCGCATACCCCGAGGTCTGATTGCGCGCGGCATCCAGTGGATAGTTCGGCGCTGCCTGACTAAGCGGCCGTGCACTGCGCGTTTCACCGACCGGTTGCGGTGGTGGCGTCGGTTTGGGCGTCGGCGCGACTTGCACGGGCGCGGACTTGGGCTGCTCCACCACCGGCTGCTGGACGACAGGGGCGGACGCCGGAACCGGCGCTGCGGCCTTGGCGGCCGCGGCTGCAGCTGACTTGGCGATCTCGGCTTGCTTGGCCGCGAGATCCGCAGCTTGCTTGGCCTTCAATGCGTCCACGCGTGCTTGTTGTTTCTTCGCTGCGTCCAGTTTGGAACGCAGGATCGTCAACGTGTAATTGCTGGGATCGGCTTTGGCCAGCAGACCGATTTCGCGTTGCGCCTCGTCGTAATTATTCTGGGCGATCGTCTGTTCGATCGTATTGGCGCCGACCGGGAAAGCTTCGCGCAATGCGTCTTGCGCAACTTGATTCTTCGGATCTTTTTGCAGTGCTTTTTCGTAATACTCGAAGGCATTGTTGCCTTTCGGTGCGACCAGTCGCTGCTGGCTGAATGCAGTCCGAGCCTCGGCCAGCAATTGTTGGACACTCATCGTTTCCAACTTGGCTTGCGCTGCCTGGGCCGCTTGCTCGGCAGCCGCGACGGTGGATGACGGTACCGGTGTCACGGGTGCGGCCGGCGCTGGCACGGACGCCGCGGGCTTCGGCGCCGGCGCGTTGGCATTCTGCGGTGCGTTGCCGCCGCCGCAAGCGCTCAACAGCAGGGTAAACGAAACCGCGACGGCAATACGCGCCTTCGCGGAAGAAACGAAATGAGCTGGAAGAATCGATGCGGACATGGGTCTGGGCTCACCTGGATTGCGCGAAAACCGCGTCACACCGGATCTGCTTGCATGAAACGTTCCATCGGCGCCCCCAGCGCCCGGTTTCATGCAAGGGATCGCGGTCCCCGCCGCGCGCTCGCGCGACGTCTGAAACATAGCGCCAATATTCCGCGCGAGCAAACACCCCTCTGCGCCCGAAGCCTAATGCCCGGGAGAGCACTATGGGATGTCGTAGAGACAAGGACCGTTCGCCAGAAACGGAAAGCCCCGGTAATAACCGGGGCTAACGAAGCGATGCATTGAAACTTTGACTTTGCCAAGCTCCCCCTGCGCTGGGCAACCGCAGAGAGAGCCAAGCTTATCGTTATGGTGTGCGTCAGCTGTTGCTGTTGCTTGACAGTGGACCTTTGCTTACTACTTCTTTTTCTTCGCTTTCGACTTCGATGCCTTGCTGGCGCGCGCGGCTTTCGCCATAACGGCCTTCTTGGCGGGGGCCTTACGGGCCTTCTTCTTGGTCGCACGCTTGCGCGCCGGCTTCTTCGCGGCGGACTTGCGTGCAGGTTTGCGCTTGGCGGTCTTGCGTGCCGAAGCGGTCTTGGCGCGTGCCGGCTTGCGGGCCTTTGCCTTCTTGGCGGATTTTTTCGCTGTTGCTTTCTTCATGGCCATGGTTCGTCTCAGCTCCTCATCAGTTGGCAGTGGTTGCCCAGTAAACGCGTGCAGGAACGCCTCGCACAAAAGATCGCTGTTGCTGGCGTGCCGCAGATTCAACACCTGACGACGTGTGCGTTCGTCGGAAAGCAACCGGAGTACATGCAGCGGAATCGAGACGGTGATTTTTCTCACCCGGTCACTCTTGTGACCATGCTCGATATAAGGCTCGATGTACTTGGCAGCCGGCATATTTCCTTCGACGCATGTCGTCGGGCGCAAAAACTATTCCTGTCAATACGTGCTGTCAATCATTTTTTGTGGCGGATGAAGACCTTGCGCGAGGTCATGGACGCCGCTGAAGACACCTGACTTGCTATCGCGACGACACATTGCGCACTTGCATTTGAATGGATAGGCGTCCAAATGAAAAAACGAATAGGACGACCAATAACATCCGAGATCCGCATCAAGCCTTGCTTTCCTGCCTGTCGCCGAAGTATACGCATGTGCCGACGCGCGCATCGACAAATTCTCGCGCACGCAAACGAAATCACCGCACAAAGCACGGCAACCTCGACTGAACAGCGCGGAAACCCGTCCGAATATTTTTTGCCGAAGCGACGGCGAAAGGGTCGATATGCACGCCGAACCGGCCTCGTTGCGTGCCTCGCGACATGGCACCGGATTCGGAAACGTGCGTTCCAAATCCGGCGTCGCGATCGATTTTTGTGCGCGGGATGTTCGATCATT
>JBDTAJ010000017.1:0-6778 GCA_039924705.1 Rhodanobacteraceae bacterium | reverse complement strand
AGCCACACGTACAAAGGACGCAGGCCGGTGTCGGTCTGCACGCGCAACAGGTCGGGCCCGATGATCGGGATGACCCGGTGCTCCTCGATGTAATTGAGGAGATCGTCCCAGGCGTCCTCATCGAAGGATTGCAGCGGCTCGGCCGCAGCCGGAAGCGTGGTCATATCAGAGCTCCCAAATGACCGGCGGAGTTTACCCCGGGGTTCGTCCGCACGCACTTATATATAATTGCCGGATGGACGAACGCACATCGCAACGCGCAGACGACCGGTTTCAATTGGTCGCGCCGTACCGGCCGGCCGGCGACCAGCCGCAGGCCATCGCCAAATTGATCGAGGGTTTCCAGTCGGGGCTGGCCGCGCAGACGCTGCTGGGCGTCACCGGCTCGGGCAAGACCTACACCATCGCCAACGTGGTCGAGGCGATCCAGAAACCGACCCTGGTGCTGGCGCCCAACAAGACGCTGGCCGCACAGTTGTACGGCGAGTTCCGCACGTTCTTCCCGCACAACGCGGTCGAATATTTCGTCAGCTATTACGACTACTACCAGCCGGAAGCGTACATCGCCAGCACCGACACCTACATCGAAAAAGATTCCTCGCTCAACGAACACATCGAGCAGATGCGCCTCGCCGCGACCAAGGCACTCCTGTCACGCCGCGACGCGCTGATCGTCGGCACCGTTTCGGCGATTTATGGCCTGGGCAACCCGGAGGATTACCTGTCGCTGCGCTTGATCCTGTCGATCGGCGAGCGCACCGACCAGCGCAAACTGATCCGCCATCTCACCGAACTGCAATACACCCGCAACGAGATGGAACTGCACCGCGGCACCTATCGCGTGCGCGGCGATGTGATCGACGTGTTCCCGGCCGAGAACGAAACCGAAGCGTTGCGCATCGAGTTGTTCGACGGCGAAGTGGAAAGCATGGCGCTGTTCGATCCGCTGACCGGCGAGACGATCCGCAAAGTGCAGCGCTACACCGTGTATCCGCGCACGCATTACGCCAGCACGCGCGCCAGCGTGTTGAACGCGATCGAGACGATCAAGACGGAACTCGGCGAACGGCTGGAATATCTGCGTAGTGAAAACAAACTGGTCGAAGCCCAAAGATTGGAACAACGCACCCGCTATGACCTGGAAATGCTGAGCGAAGTCGGTTATTGCCAGGGCATCGAAAATTATTCGCGTCACCTGAGCCGGCGCGCGCCGGGCGAACCGCCGCCGACGCTGTTCGATTATCTGCCGCCGGATTCGCTGCTGGTGGTCGACGAATCGCACGTGACCGTGCCGCAACTCGGCGCCATGTACAAGGGCGATCGCTCGCGCAAGGAGACGCTGGTCGAATTCGGTTTCCGTCTGCCGTCCGCGCTCGACAACCGGCCGTTGAAGTTCGAGGAGTGGGAGCGCCGCGAGCCGCGCACCATTTTCGTTTCCGCGACCCCGAGCAAATACGAATTGCAGCATTCCGGCAGTAGCGTGGTGGAACTGGTGGTGCGCCCGACCGGGCTGGTCGACCCGGAAGTGGAAATCCGCCCGGCACGCAGCCAGGTCGATGACTTGCTCGGTGAAGCGCGTTTGCGCGCGGCGATGGGCGATCGCGTTTTGGTCACGGTGCTGACCAAGCGCATGGCCGAGAACCTCACCGATTATCTGCACGAACAGGATGTGCGTGTGCGCTACCTGCACGCCGACATCGACACCGTCGAGCGCGTGGAGATCATCCGCGATCTGCGCCTGGGCAAGTTCGACGTGCTGGTCGGCATCAACCTGTTGCGCGAAGGCCTGGACATGCCGGAGGTGTCGCTGGTCGCGGTGCTCGACGCCGACAAGGAAGGGTTCCTGCGATCGACCGGCTCATTGATCCAGACCATCGGCCGCGCCGCGCGCAACCTGCGCGGCAAGGCGATCCTGTACGCCGACAGCGTGACGAAATCGATGCAGGCCGCGATCGACGAGACCGATCGCCGCCGCGCCAAACAAGTCGAATACAACCTCGAACACGGCATCGTCCCGACTACCATCGTGCGCCGCATCGCCGACATCATGGAAGGCGCGCGCGCCGAAGCGCCGAAGGGCCGCAACCGCAACCGTGGCATGACAGAGAAGATGGTCGCGGAAGACCCGGCCGATTATTCCAGCATGGAGCCGCACGCCGCCGCCGCGCTGATCAAGAAAATGGAAACGCGCATGTACAAGCACGCGCAGGAGCTGGAGTTCGAGGACGCCGCGCGCCTGCGCGATGAAATCCGGCAGGTAAGGGAGAGGGCGTTGATGGGGTGACTTGCAATCCGTGTTCTCCATCTCCAAGGAGACGCCGAGCGCCGTCGGCCGCGCTCTATAGTGCTGGCCATCAAGACGTTGGCGAAACCGGTTGCAAACTTGCCGGCTGTATCGCTTAGCTATACAATCCTGCCATGATCCGATCCTTCCGGCACAAGGGTATCGAGACTTTTTTTCGTACCGGCAGGACTTCGGGCATACAGGCCAAGCACGGCAAGCGTCTGCGATTGCAATTGTAAACGCTCAACCGCGCCAGTGGTGCCCACGATATGAACGCGCCCGGTTGGCGGTTGCATCCGCTGAAAGGCAAACTGGCCGATCATTGGGCAGTTTGGGTGGATAGCCACTGGCGGTTGACATTCGCATTCGAGGAAAACGATGCCGTGCTGGTCGATTATCAAAACTATCACTAAGAAGGCAGCATCATGGCCATCATGCACAATCCACCGCACCCCGGCGAAGCGCTGCGCGAGTGGCTGGAAGGCGTCACCGTCACGGAAGCCGCCAAACGGTTGGGCGTGACGCGGGTTGCCTTGTCGCGCGTGCTGAACGGCTCAGCGGGTATCAGCGCCGACATGGATTTGCGTTTGTCGAAGGCGCTCAATACCACGCCGGGGCTGTGGTACGCGATGCAAGCCGATTACGACATGTGGCAGGCGCGGCGCCGGTTTCGCGCGAAGGTGCGACGGATTACCGAGCATGCGGCGTGAGTGTGGCGGCTCTCGCTTGAACTCTAGGCTGCGATTACTGGTGCACGTAAATCGCGGTAGCGGAAGCCTGAGCCTGCTGACTTATTCCAACAGTTCCGAACTGCCCATTGGGTCCGAAAACAGTCCCACCGCTAGTACTAGACGGCGAAAGACCTTGAATGATGATTCCGTTCGCGCCTAGCTCGGCGGCCTCCGACTTGAGCTTGTTGATCGCCACGTTCATTTGGCCTTGCGGGCCAAAGCCTGCGCCGCCAGTAGATGTGAGAATTGCTACTTGATCGTATGGTTGCGAAGGCGGCGATGCGTCGATTTGCACTTGCGATGGATCAATCGGCGGATGTTTCGCCCCCCCCCCCAAGAATTTCGGAACCCATTGCGCAGCCGCCGAGAAGAACTGCGACGACAGTTACTGCGACTATGCGTTTCGTGACTTTCCCCTTTCTCGCCCCAAGGCGGTGATAGCGCGAGTTTCCGATCCATTGAAAACAAAAAAACCGCACCGTTTACGGGTGCGGGTTTCCGTATTTTTTTCGTGCTGGGGTCAGAGCGCTGCGTTAAGTCTTAGATTTAGTGGTGGGCGCAACAGGGATCGAACCTGTGACCCCTACCATGTCAAGGTAGTGCTCTACCGCTGAGCTATGCGCCCGCTGCGTGTGCAGGGTTGCGCACTATAACGCGCGCGCGTGCCGCGCTCAAATCCACTTATTCCACCGTCACCGACTTGGCCAGGTTGCGCGGCTGGTCGACGTCGGTGCCGCGCAGCACCGCGACGTGGTAGGCCAGCAGTTGCAGCGGCACGGTGAACACCGCCGGCGCGATCAACTCGCCGGCCGGCGCCAGTCGGATCAGTTCGCCGCGCTCGTGCTGCATCGAGCCGGCGACATCGCGATCGGCGAACACGAACAGCTCGCCGCCGCGCGCGCGAACTTCTTCCAGATTGGATTTCAGTTTTTCCAGCAGCGGCGTGTTGGGCGCCACCGCGATCACCGGCATGTCCTCGTCGACCAAGGCCAATGGACCGTGCTTGAGCTCGCCGGCGGGATAAGCCTCGGCGTGGATGTAGGAAATCTCCTTGAGCTTGAGCGCGCCTTCCAACGCGACCGGATGGTGCGGGCCGCGGCCGAGGAAAAGCACGTGGCGCTTGTGCACGAATTTCTCGGCGAGCTTGGCCAGCGCCGGTTCCAGCAGCAGTGCTTCTTCCAGCGCGCGCGGCAGATGCGCGAGTTGTGCCGAGAGTTCTTCGACGCGCGCCTGCGCAAGACCATTGCGGCGCGCGAGTTCCAACGTCAGCAAACCGAGCGCGGCCAATTGCGTGGTGAACGCCTTGGTCGAGGCCACGCCGATTTCGGGGCCGGCGCGTGTCATCAATTTGAGATCGGCCTCGCGGGTCAGCGAGGACTCCGGTACGTTGCAGATCGCCAGCGTGCCGAGATAACCGCGCGCTTTCGCTTCGCGCAGCGCGGCCAAGGTATCGGCGGTCTCGCCCGATTGCGAAATCGCGACGAACAAGGTGTCCGGCGGCACCACCATGTTGCGGTAGCGGTATTCGCTGGCGATCTCGACCGTGACCGGCAAGCGCGCCAGATCCTCGAGCCAGTATCTGGCGACCAAGCCCGCGTGCCAACTTGTGCCGCAGGCGACTAAATGCACGCCGCGCGTGCGCCGCAGAATGTCGTCCGCGGCGACGCCGAATACACCTGGCAACACGCCGTGCGCGCCGAGCCGGCCTTCCAGGGTTTCCGCGACCGCGCGCGGCTGCTCGAAGATTTCCTTCAGCATGTAGTGGCGGTATTCGCCACGTTCGACCGCATCTGCGGTGAGTTCGCTGGTGTGCGTGTCGCGCTGCACCTCGTGGCCGTCCAGATCGAACACCCGCACGCTGTCGCGGTCGATCTCGACCACGTCGCCTTCCTCGAGATAAATCACTTGCGCGGTGACCTTGATCAGCGCCTGCACGTCGGAGCCGAGGAAGTTCTCGCCGACACCCAGCCCCGCGATCAGCGGGCTGCCGCGGCGCGCGCCGACGATGCGATCCGGCTCGTGCAAGGCGAGTGCGGCGATCGCATAGGCGCCTTCCAGCCGGCGCACCGCGGCAATGACCGCGTCGCGCAGGATCAGGCCGGCGTCGATGCCGGCGTCGATCAGATGCGCGATCACTTCGGTGTCGGTTTCGGATTTGAACGCGCGACCGTGCGCGATCAATTCCTTTTTTAGCTCCGCGAAGTTTTCGATGATGCCGTTGTGCACCACCGCCACGCGGCCGGCGACGTGCGGATGCGCGTTGCCCTCGCTGGGCGCGCCGTGGGTGGCCCAGCGCGTGTGCGCGATGCCGGTGTGGCCGGGAAGCGGGTCGGCCAGATAACGCTGTTCCATCTCGCGCACCTTGCCCTTGGCGCGCACGCGGTGGATGGCACCGTTGTCGAGCACGGCGATGCCGGCCGAATCGTAGCCGCGGTATTCGAGTGCCTTCAGGCCCTCGATCAGGATCGGTGCGACGTCGCGCTGGGCGACGGCGGCGACGATGCCGCACATGGCGTTGCTCCTTCGATAGGTCGTCGGCGCGAAGTATGCCGACGCAAGCTTGCAATCATCTATCCCGAATCGCAACGATGAGTGACGTTACACCTTGTAATACCCGCGATACCATGCCACGAAACGTTTACACCTTCCTCGATCGTAGGTGCCCAATCGAACTCGCGGCGAAGGTTCTCGACATCGGCCCAGGTGTCGGCCACATCGCCCGGCTGCATCGGCAGCGGACGCTGCTCGGCCTTCGACCCGGATTCTGTTCCAGAAGTTCGATAAAGCGCGGTAATTGCACCGGTGCATCGTTGCCGATATTGAAAAGACGAAACGGCGCCGAGGAGCGGCCCGGATCGGAACTGGCCGGATCGTAATTCGGATCGGCAGCCGACGGATGGTCCAGCACGCGCAGCACGCCTTCCACGATGTCGTCGATATAGGTGAAGTCGCGCGAGTGCCGGCCGTGGTTGTAGACGTCGATCGGTTCGCCGCGCGAGATTTTTCCGGCGAACAGCATCGGCGCCATGTCCGGCCGTCCCCATGGGCCATACACGGTGAAGAAACGCATTCCGGTGCACGGCAGGCCGTAAAGATGGCTGTACGCATGTGCCATCAGTTCGTTGGATTTCTTGGTCGCGGCGTACAGGCTCAGCGGATGATCGACCGCGTCGCCCACCGCGAAGGGCAACTTGGTATTGCCGCCGTACACGGAACTGGACGATGCGAACACCAGATGCTGGATGCTCGCGTGGCGGCAGACTTCCAACACGTTGGCAAAGCCGACCAGATTGCTCTGCACGCAGGCTTGCGGATTCTGCAATGAATAACGCACGCCGGCCTGCGCGGCGAGATTCACCACGCGTTGCGGCGAGAAATCCGCGAACGTGCGTTGCAACACGCGGGCATCCGCGATATCGCCGCGTTGGTGCGTGTAACCGGCGTGGTTTGAGAAGCGCGCAAGCCGCGCGTCCTTCAGAGACGGCTCGTAATAATCGTTGTGGTTGTCGATGCCGTAGACCTCGTCGTCGCGCGCCAGCAGTTATTCGGCGAGGGCGGCGCCGATAAAGCCGGCGGTGCGTGACCAGGATGCGCATCGTGGATTCCGCGCGAGAAGGCGCATTATTGTAGCCGCTGCGTTGACAGTGCGCGGGGCCTGCACTAGCGTTGTGTTTCCGATTTCATCGGTACGAGGTGGCCGCGGCAACGCCGGCCGAGTGTGTGACATGGAGACTAGACTTTTCCGATTTTGATTCGCCGCGCG